>JANNAJ010000485.1:0-2307 GCA_031384285.1 Verrucomicrobiota bacterium | reverse complement strand
CGCGGGCTGTTGACCGGACAGGGCGTGCCGCTGGCGCGCGTCCGCTTCCACCACTTCCCGAGCTACGAGCCGTGGTGCCGCGACCACGGTCCGATCTTCGTCGTGCGCGAGCAGGCCGGTCGGCGGGAACGGGCCGTCGTCGACTGGGGCTACAACGCTTGGGGCGGGAAGTACCCGCCGTTCGACCTCGACGACGCGGTGCCGCAGCACGTGGCGAAGCTGCGTGGGCTGCCGCTGTTCTCTCCGGGCATCGTGATGGAAGGCGGATCGCTGGAAGTGAACGGACGCGGCACGCTCCTCACCACCGAGGCCTGCTTGCTCAACCCGAACCGGAACCCGCATCTGACCAAGGCCCAGATCGAGCAATCGCTTCGGGACAACCTCGGGGTGACGAACATCCTCTGGCTCGGCGACGGCATCGTGGGCGACGACACCGACGGGCATGTCGACGACCTCACGCGTTTCGTCGACGCGACGACGGTGGTCACCGTGGTCGAGGAGGATCCGCAGGACGAGAACCACGCGCCGCTGAAGGAGAACCTCGAGCGGCTGCGGACGATGCGGGACCAGGACGGGCAACCGTTGCGGGTGGTGACGTTGCCGATGCCGGGCCGCATGGAGCACGACGGCCAGCGTCTGCCGGCGAGCTACGCCAACTTCTACATCGCGAACGGCATCGTGCTGGTGCCGACGTACCGCGACCGGAACGACGCGGCGGCGCTCGGGATCCTGCAACGCGAGTTCCCGGACCGCCGCGTCATAGGGGTCGATTCGACCGAGCTGATCTGGGGCCTCGGCTCCTTCCACTGCATCTCGCAGCAGGAGCCGAGCTGAGGAGGTGGTTCGAACGGCTCAGAGGAAGCCGCCGGACGCTGATCCAGGATTGCACCAGAGCTGGTTTGGCAACTTCGAAGGTTTGCCTTGTCCGTCGAGATGCCGGACCTCATCCCGGAACCGCCGTCCCGGCCAAAATTCCGCGCCGCCGTCGAACCGGCCGACGTGGCAACCTCCGAGGTGGCGCCGTGACGCTCCGTCCAAAGGGCCCGCACCGGCGTCGTTGAACTGAAATGGATCGGACTCATCCGATTCCCAGAACGCGACGGCGTCGCCGAGGAAGCTGGAAAGCGGGTAGGTCCGTGGCGCCGGACCTTTTCCGAACCCGATCACCGGCCGTTCATGCAGAAGCTGGTGAGTTTCTGGGGGCGAACCCGGTACCGCTGTCTTGCCACTGGATCGTGGGCGGTATCGGCCGGGCAACGGAAAGCCCGCACTTCGCGCAGGAACGGCCAAAGCTGGCCGAGGCGCTGGAACCGGCGTTGGGCCGTGGCCTCGGGGCTGTCGTCGTCGCGCCCGGCCGCACTGAGCGGGATGCTCTCCGCCACGTCCGGCAGCCGACCGTCGTTGTGGGTCGAATAGGCCCAGTTGTCGTACCCGGTGAGATCGGAGCTCCAACTGGGATGGGGCAGATAGCCGCGGTTCTCGCCGGCATAGAGGTTCATCGCCTGCGCGATCCGGCGCAGGTTGTTCTGGCACACGGCGGCCTCGTTGCGCGTGCGCGATGTGGCCCCGCAGGTGGCCAGCAGCGTGGCGAGCAAGGCGACGCAGCCAACCAGCGCGAGCAGGTCGGCGCGGGTGAAGCCGGCCCGGTCGGAGAGCGAGGCGGTTCTCGTGGCGTGACGTTCTGAGGGGCGGCAGCATAGAAAGCCGGAGCTGCGCCGGATGCAAGGCGGCGCTGCCGCGCGGACTGCCCAGGTGCGCTTTTTCTTCGTGTCAGGTGGCGCGCGGGAGCGCGGGCAGCTTGCCCGCGAGGAGCCCTGCCGCCGGTCGAGGCCGGCTCCAGCGTGCTGCCGTGCGTCCCGCCGGCAGAGGCCGCCCATACACTGGGAGCGTGCGTGCCAACCATCAGCGCATCTCGCGAGGCCGCCCCTGCCGGCAAGATGCCGGCGGCACTCTGCCCGGCCCGAGCCGACACGATGAAGCGCTGTCCTCTCGGACCTTATGCGTGAGGCTCACGCTTACGTGTGTGAACTTCACGCGGCTCCAAGGAGCGTCGCACTCCCAGCGCCCTGCCCGCGGCGATGGGCAAGCGCCTCCTCCTTGGCGGCGGGCTTGCGTCGCCTGCGGTACGCTGGCATCTCCGTTGCTAGCCGCCGTTCATGTTCCCACGAGACGATCGCGTCCGCGGCAGCAGGTGGCGGCCGATCCCGTCCCTCCATCCCATGACTCATCGCTTCCTCCTCGTCGCCCTGACCTCGCTCGCGCTCGTCACGCCCGCCTTGGCCGCGGCTGGCAGCGGCGTGCGCGCGG
>JANNAJ010000484.1:0-1800 GCA_031384285.1 Verrucomicrobiota bacterium | reverse complement strand
GTCCAGTAATCAGTAATCAGTGAGTCAGTAATCAGTGGCCAGTTCTCGGGACGCGTGCGCGGAATCTCCCACTCCTCCAGCGGCTTGAACGCATCCTTGCCCTTACTGATCACTGACCACTGATCACTGATTACTTACCTCTTTCCCCTCCCACGCCATGCCCTCTCACCACGAAACCGCCTTCGACGCCCTTCGCGACACCACACGCCGCCGCTTCCTCCGCCAGTGCGGCACCGGCATGGGCGCGCTCGCGCTCGGCTCGTTGCTCGACGACAAGCTCTTCGCCGCCGACAGCAGCCTGCCGATGCTGGGCAAGCCGCACTTCGCGCCCAAGGCGAAGAACATCATCTACCTGTTCCAATCCGGCGGACCGTCGCACCTCGATCTCTTCGATCCGAAGCCCGAGCTCGCCAAGCGCGACGGACAGCAGGTGCCCGAGGAGCTGGTGAAGAACATCCGCCTCGCGCAGATCGGCAAGCAGGCCAAGCTGCTCGCCTCGCCCTACAAGTTCGCCCGCCACGGCAAGTCCGGCATGTGGCTCAGCGAGCTGTTGCCGCATCTCTCGACCGTCGTGGACGACGTCTGCTTCGTGCAGGGCTTCCACTCCGAGGCGTTCAACCACGACCCGGCGACCATCTTCATGAACACCGGCGCGCAACTCGCCGGCCGCCCGGCGATGGGCTCGTGGTTCAGCTACGGGCTCGGGAGCGCCAACAAGGACCTCCCCGCTTTCGTCGTGCTCATGACCGGCGTCGGCCAACCGCTCACCAACGCCTCGTGGGGCAGCGGGTTCCTCCCGACCGTCCATCAGGGCGTCACGTTGCGTTCGCAGGGTGATCCGGTGCTCTTCGTCAGCAACCCGCCCGGCATGGGCGCCCAGCGCCGCCGCCAATCGCTCGACGCGCTCAAGGACCTCAACCAGGCCCGCTTCGACGTCCTCCAGGATCCTGAGATCCAGACGCGCATCGCCTCCTACGAGATGGCGTATCGCATGCAGACCAGCGTGCCCGAGGTGATGGACATCTCGAAGGAATCGCCCAAGACCCAGGAATCCTACGGCACGACGCCGGGCCGCGCCTCCTTCGCCAACAACTGCCTGCTGGCCCGTCGTCTGGTCGAGCGCGGCGTCCGCTTCGTGCAGCTCTACCATCGCGGCTGGGACCACCACGGCGGACCGGACGGCAACCTGGTGTTCGACCTCAAGAAGCGCTGCGCCGAGACCGACCAACCGGCCGTCGCGCTCATCAAGGACCTCAAGGAGCGCGGCCTGCTCGACGAGACGCTCGTGCTCTGGGGCGGTGAGTTCGGCCGGACGCCGATGATGCAAGGCGCGCTCAAGCCCGACCAGATCGGGCGCGACCACCATCCGCACGGATATACCATCTGGATGGCGGGCGGCGGGATCAAGCCGGGCACCGTGTACGGCAGCACGGACGACTTCGGGTTCTACGCGGTGGACAAGAAGGTCCATGTCCACGACCTGCACGCGACGATCCTGCACCTCTTCGGTCTCGACCACCTGAAGCTCACCTACCGCTTCCAGGGCCGCGACTTCCGCCTCACCGACGTGCATGGCGAGGTGGTGAAGCCGATCCTCGCCTGAACGCGTTCCTGAAGGAGCCAGAGAGGGAGCGTCGTTCGTGGTAGGGCGGCGCTGGCGCGCCGCCGATGCTCCGGCCGCCCTTCGATCGAGGGTCAGGCTACTTTCGACCGGGATCGACCGTTGTCCGGGAGGCCTCGAGCCGTGCTGAGATCGGGGACACGCGGCAGCGTGTCCCTACCTGCTCGGTAGGGACGGGC
>JANNAJ010000442.1:0-12747 GCA_031384285.1 Verrucomicrobiota bacterium | reverse complement strand
GGTCCGCGTCCTCGCCGGCCGGACTTCTCTCCGCGAGCTGTGCGCCGCGCTCGCCGCGTGCCGCGTCGTGCTCACCAACGACACCGGCCCGATGCATGTCGCCGCCGCGGTGGGGACGCCGGTGGTCGTGCCGTTCGGCAGCACGTCGCCCGAGCTCACCGGCCCCGGCCTCCCCGGCGATCCGCGGCACCAACTGTTGCGGACCGCGGCGCCGTGTGCGCCGTGCTTCCTGCGCGAGTGCCCGATCGACCTCCGTTGCATGGCGGGGATCACGACGGACCGCGTGGTCGATGCCGTCGTGTGCGCCGTTCAGGGCGCCGGCACGACGCGGTAGTAGCCCTCGCCCACGACGGGCAACGCGACGTCGACGAACCCTTCGGGCCCGACGGTGATCGTCTGCACGGTCTGCCAGCCGTCGGCCAACGTCGTGCTGGACTGGAGCACGAACGTGCTGCCGGCCGGGGCGGCGAAGCGCGTCCGCGGCCCGTCCAGGTCGCCGAGCTGGACCCCGATCCGCAGGGCTTCGCCCGGGTCACGAGGGCCGGTGCGGTTCAGGAACTCCTGCCGGTTGCTCAGACCGTCGCCATCCGCATCGGAATCGCCGCCGTCGTTCCCTGTCGCGCGCAGCGGGTCGAGGCCGTTGGCGGATTCCCAGGCATCGGGCAGTCCGTCGAAGTCGGAGTCGTCGGAACCCGGTGTCGGCCACGCGCTGGTCCATGATCCAGGCAGGGCGCCGAGCCGGTCGCGCGCGCTGCGGACCAGAGAACGACCGGTCCCGGAAGTGTCGGTCGGCCACGGAGCGGAGGCGGAGTAGCGGACCTCTTCCACGAGGACGTACGGCGTGGTCCCGAGGTCGGGCACGCCGGGTCTGAGCAGACGGATGCTCTCGCCGGTGTCCTTGAGCGCGCCGTGCCATGGGCCGACCACGACGGCATCGGCGGGGAGCCCGTAGCGGGCGCGGAAGCGGCCGAGCGCCGCGATGTCGTCGCGCGGATCGAACGCCACCAGCACCACGTGCCCGCCGGGCGGCACCACGATCTGCGCCGGGAGATCCAGGTCGACCCCGCCGCGCACGTGCCAGGTGTCCATGGGGCGCGCCGGATCGCCGAGCGACAACGGGACCGGCCCGATGTTGCGAAGGTCCATGAACTCGCCGGTGGTGTCGTCCGCGCCCGCGGCGGTCGGTGGCGGACGGAAATGGATCTCGTCGAACACCAACGGGCCGACGAGCGGCGCGGAGTCCGGGCGTCCGGGCGTCGCCGAGACGCGAGCGAGGAAGCGTTCGTCATCCGCCCCGAGCACCTCTCGGCCGAAGCTCACGCCGTTGTCCGAGGCACCGAACTCCGTGCCATGGTGCCAGCCGGTGAGGTCGCCTTCCGTGCTCGCCGAGAAGATCCAGATCGCGCCGCCGGTGCGGGGCAACGCGAACGACGCGCCGAGCTGTTCCTTGCGCAGCGCGACGGCGCCGCCGGCCGGGATCTTCGTGCCGGAGGGCACGCGCCAGCGCTTCGGCAGGCGGAGGTCGTCGCTCAACCACCAGCCGCCGATGTCCGCAGGAGCCGCGGAAGGATTCGAGAGCTCGACGAAATCGCTGTCGCCGGCGCGCGGATTGGCGAGAACTTCGTCGATGCGGACCAAGGGCACGACCGCGGGCACGGGATCGGCGAGGCCGGGAGATCCGCCCGGAACGGCGCTGAGACGCCACGTCGCGCCCGGTGTCCCGGACGACGCGACGAGCGAAAAGCCCGCCCCGTCCGCCAGCGGATCGCGTGAGGGATGGTAGGTGAAGTCCGCCCACGTCTCACCCACCGGGCCGAGCATCGTGAGGCGTTCGCCGTCGCCGGCGAGGTCCCCGTCGTAGGTGCCTGCGACCCCGGTGACGCCGGGATAGCGGCTGGCGAACGCCGCGGCATCCCGCACCAGCAGCACATGCCCGCCGGGCGCGACCTGGGTGATGGCGTCTTCCGCCGCGAAGACGAACTGCACGCCGCGGACGAACCGGCTCCCGACGAGGTCGACGACGTGGTCGGATATGTTCTCGAGCTCGATGAACTCGAAGCTTCCCGAGGGATACGGGCTGCCGGCGGGAGGCGGGGCAGGATGGTACATCAGCTCGCTCACCACGATGGGCGAAGGCCGGAGCGTGAAACTCGCGGTGACGGCCCGCGACCACGGCGAATTCATGCGCGGCCCGCCGCTCGTGACCTGCCGCTTGGTCGTGTCGAAGGACCGGACCGTCAGCCTCGTGTCGGCGCCGATGGTGACCGGGCCGGAGTAGAGCTTGGCGGAGGCGCTCGGGACGTTAGTGAGCCCCGCGCGGCGCGGATCGCTTCCGTCGATCGTGTAGTAGAGCTGCGCGCCGGCAGGTCCGGTGAGCGTGACGGCCGAACCGGCCCCGACCACGCCGCCCGCCGGGATGATCCCGGGCGGTCGGGCGAGCTGCCGGTCGATGAAGTCCACGCGGTTCGAGAGCCAGGTCTTCATCCGCACGACCTCGGCCTGGTAGGTCCCGCCGCGGGGGCGGTTCTCCGTCCAACGTTTCCCTTCGCGGATCTCGGCGGGCCGGACCTCGTCGGCGAACCGGTCCACCAGCGTGAGCAGGTTGGCGGTCGAGAACGGCCCGCCATCGCGCAGCTCCTGGTAGCGGTCGATGTAGCGCTGGTAGAAGTCGGGGTCCTGGAAGAGGCGTCCCCACCAGGTGTAGGTGAAGAAGAAGTCCGAACCACCGCCGCCCCAGGCGCGGGGATTCGCGTCGCGTCCATCGGTGGAACCGAGCGTGCGGTCGAAATCCCAGATCGGCCCGAAGGTGATCTTGCCGCCGCGCGGTTTGTGCAGATAGGTGCTGAGGCGGAGGCAATCCGGGTTGGCGGCGAGGACGTTCAGCAGGTGATGGTCGACCCACGAACCGGTGTCGATGTACGCGGCGTAGCCCGCCTGCGGGCTCCGCCAGTTCACGCCGGTGAGCGCTCGGTTGAAGGCGAGGAAGTGGTTCCGGATGTACTGCTCCTGCGGATCGCGCTGAGCGGTCTCGATCGCCGGCTCCTTGGGGTCCACGTAGGCGAGCGTGTCGCCGCCGGTGCTGAAGCCGCTGTCGCCGGGATCAAGGCGGTCCACCTTCAACAAGTATCCGCCGGTGACCTCCGGGGCGGAGCGGTCCTCGGGCTGGAGCCGGTCGATGTCGACGCGGTGCTTGCCGATGCCGATCTTCTCCTCGAGCACGTAGGTGCCGAACCATTGCGCCGCGGTGAGGGTGCCGCCGCGGTTCAGGTACACCTCGACGAAGCGCGTCCGCGGCGCGTAGCGACCGATCTGGCGGCTCAGCTCGTACATGAAGGGGTTGTGGATCTGCACGAGGTCGTAGTTGTTCGGCGCGTAGAGCACCCACTCGGATTCCGCAGGCATACCGAGCACGCTCTTCTCCACGTCCTGGTCGAACTCGTCCCACCACTCGACCGCCCAGCTCGCCTTGGTGATCCCCGCGGTGCTCGACCCGCGCACCTTCGCGCCGCCGCGCGTGGCGAACGTGGGCGGGCGAGCGAGCGAGGTGAGACCGTCCACCGGCTCGAAAAGCTCGAACGTCACCGGCGTGTTGATGGACTGCGAGATCTGCTTGCCGAAGGTCGAGATCACCAGGACCGGCAACGCCGAGGTGAACGTCGGCGTCTGGAACGGGCTCTCGCTCAGCCTGAGATAGGTCTCGCTGCGGGGCGGCCCGGGCAGCAGCCCCGGCGCGAAGGCCCGGGCGCGGACCTGTACCGTGGTCTCCAGGCGGAGAGGTCCCTCGTACAAAGGCGACGAAGCGTTCGGCAGCGTGCCGTCGAGAGTGTAGCGGACCGATGCCCCGGGGCCATCCGCGGAGAGCCGCACCGTCGCCGACGTGGTGTACGGCCCGCCCGCCCGCGAGAAGACGACGGCGGACGCGAAGCCCTGGCCGGAGGTGCTGTTCGGCGCGCCCGGAGTCGGCGTGGTGAAGAAGCCGGTGCGGTCCGCCGCACCGGGCACCCGGCCGTAGCTCACATCGCGCGTCTGCGGCGGATAGCCGGGACCGAAGTCGGAGACGACCTGCCCGTCCGGCGCCACGAGGGCGAGATAGCCTCCTTTGGCGGAGAGCTTGAAGTTGGTGTGCAGCCTGCCGGTGACGTTCGTCTTGTCCTTCTGTGAAGCGAAGACGACCAGGCGCGCCGCCGGTGCCAGCTCGATGTCGGGGAAGCGCCATTTCCCGGGCGCCGCCGCGTCGTCGGTGAGGGACCATCCGAGCAGCTTCACGATCGAACCGCCACCGTTGTGGACCTCGATCCAATCCGAGCGGTCTTTGTCCTCGTCGACCAGCGTCCGGTCGTCGTCGGCCATGAACTCGGAGAGGGTCACCATCGAGCGCGATGCCTGCGGGTCGAGAGTGATGCGCCACGCGTCCCCGGCGAAGGCGTTGGCCCGGCCCGTGTCGTCGGTGATGCCGTGGCCGTCCCGCCAGGTGAAGGTCACCGGGCCCGGTGCCGGTTGCGTGAAGCGGAACAAGAAGTGGTCCGGCGCCACGGACTCCATCGCGGTGGCCGGGACACCGTTGACCAAGAGATCCTCGGCGTCCACGCCGACGACAGGCTCGCTGAAGACGACCTCCGCGGCTTCGACCGCATCGACCGTCGCGCGGGCCACCGGCAAGCGGGACACGACGACCGGTGGATCCAGGTCGCGCTCGGCGATGAGCGTCGCGGCGAAGGCGAAGTCGTCGCTGCCGGCCAGCGATGCGTTGGACGCCAGCACCGCCAGCACGTTGGTCCCGTCGACCAGGACGGTCCAAGGCTGCGCGACCGGAAAATCTTCGGCCGTCG
This sequence comes from Verrucomicrobiota bacterium, assembly GCA_031384285.1. Lineage (GTDB taxonomy): Bacteria > Verrucomicrobiota > Verrucomicrobiia > Limisphaerales > UBA9464 > CAIVQB01. Next base: position 7,918 of record JANNAJ010000442.1, on the reverse strand, counting down.
GCGGTTCGTAGAGCGGGCTGCTCGCAAGGGTGGCGTGGCCGGGCTCGCCGTCGGGCATGTTGTGGCGCGCGACCTCGCGGCCATTGATCCAGGCCACGAAACCGTCGTCCGCCAGCGCGCTCAGCGTGAGCGTGCCGACATCGGCGACCGAGCCGGCCACGAACGTCCGACGCAGGTACACGCCCGGATAAGAGCCGCGCATGTCCTTGAGCTCCGTGCCCGCGAACGGCAACCCGTAGTAGAACGGCGCCGGTCCGGCGCTCCACGTGGAATGGTCGAAGCCCGGCGAGCGCCAATCCGACGGCGCCTCTGCGCGTCCGGGGAGCAGACGCCAATCGCCGGACGGGCCGAGGACCTCCTCGGCGCGCGCGCCGCAACCTGCAAGGAACAGCGCGGCGAGGAGGCACAAAGAGATGAGGCGGTGGTCCATGGCGGCTTGAGCGGACCCTAGTCGGCCACGCGGCAAATAGCCATCCGCCGGAACGGGCCGACGGGCGCCGGGGTCCTTGTCGGGCCGAAAACTTCGCCTCGACAGTCGGGGTGCGGTTCCTAGTCTCCGCCTCCTTTATGAATCGTACTCCGCACGTGGCCGTCGTCGGCGCCACAGGTGCCGTCGGCGTCGAGATGATCGAAACGCTCGAGAAGCGCGGTTTCCCGGTCGGGAAGCTCACGCTGCTCGCCTCCGCCCGTTCCGCGGGCAAGACGATGAAGTTCAAGGGCGTCGACCACGTCGTCGCCGAACTGACCCCGGATTCTTTCCGAGGGATCGACATCGCCCTGTTCAGTGCCGGCGGCTCGATCTCGAAGGAGTTCGGTCCCATCGCCGCGGCGGCGGGCTGCGTCGTGGTGGACAACTCGAGCGCGTTCCGCATGGATCCCGACGTGCCTCTCGTGGTGCCGGAGATCAACGGCGCCGACGTGAAGCGGCACAAGGGCATCCTCGCGAACCCGAACTGCACCACCGCGATCACCTTGATGGCGCTGTACCCCTTGCACCAGGCGTTCGGCGTGAAGCGCGTCTTCGCATCGAGCTACCAGGCCGTCTCCGGCACCGGCGCCAAGGCCGTCGAGGAGCTGGACCGCCAGGTGCGGGATTTTGCCGCCGGCCGGTCGGTGACCAAGGAGGTCTATCCGCACCAGATCGCCTTCAACGTGCTGCCGCAGGTCGATTCGTTCCTCGCGACCGGCTACACGAAGGAGGAGATGAAGATGGAGAACGAAGGCCGCCGGATCATGCACCATCCGACGTTCCGCGCCTCGGTGACCTGCGTCCGCGTGCCGGTGTTCCGCGCGCACTCCGTCGCGGTGAGCGCGGAGTTCGAGCGCCCGGTGACCCTCGAGGCCGCCCGCTCCGTGCTCGCCAAGGCCCCCGGCCTCGATGTCGTGGACGATCCCGCGAACAAGTCCTACCCGATGCCCCTCGACGTCTCCGGCCGCTACAACTGCGCCGTCGGACGCCTCCGCCTCGACTGCGCCTTGGACACCGGCCTCTGCTTCTGGGTCGCCGGCGACCAGTTGCTGAAGGGCGCCGCGCTCAACGCCGTCCAGATCGCCGAAGAGCTCCTGAAGTGACGGCGTCCGATGCGCCCCGGCGCATCCGCGAAAAGGCCCGCTGGCGTCGATGCCAGCGGGCCTTGTCTTTTCAGTGTCCTGTCGCGACGGGACCGCCGGGGTCACCAACGTCCGCCGAAGTGGACGTGCATGTGGCGCGGCCGATGGAACGGGGCCGGCGCGTAGCAGACCGGCGGAGCGGCGACGTACACGACCTGCGGCGCCGGCGCCGCGTAATAGACGACCTGTGCCGGGGCGTAGACCACGGGGGTCGGAGCGTAGACGACCGGGGCAGGGGCATACACGACCGGGGCAGGGGCATACACGACGGGAGCGGGGGCGTAGACCACGGGCGGCGGGCAATGCGGACGGAACGCCTCGGCGATGACGCCGGCGGCAACGACTCCGGTGAGGACCTTCCCTGCGGTGGACCATTCCCGGTCGCCTGCATGGACAGGGATGATGGATGCGGCGGCGATGCTGACGACGGCTGCGGCCAAAACGGCGGTTTTCATATTTCGGTCTCCTTTGCTGACCAACGCCTGATAGGACTGGCCGTCCCCCGGTTTATTCAGGAACCGCCTTTGCGGGCGTCCTTCCAAAGTGTCGGGCCCAAGATGAGACCCGACGGCAAGAGGAGTCCCGGAAGGGTCTGTGCCGTCCCTGGATCGCCGCCTTGCGCGTCATCGATGGAGACGTCCACAGCCGGCCCCGGCATCGTACGCCCCCATCGCTGGTGCGGGCTGAAAACCGGTGGTCCGAGGGCTGCACGGCGTGTCGCCGATCCGGCGGCGGCGGCGTACGGTGGCCGCGTGACCGCCAAGTCCAGCCGCCCGACGTCCTCCTCGCCGCTCTTGGGCTCCGCCGCCGCCGAAGCGTTCGCCGAGCTGTTCGAGCATGTGCCGGACGCGGTGTTCTTCGTGAAGGACCGCGCCGGGCGCTATCTCGCGGTGAACCGCTCCCTCGTCGAGCGCTGCGGCCTGCGCGAGAAGCGCGAGCTCCTCGGCCGCCATGTGCGCGAGGTGTTCCCGTCCGAGCTCGCGGAACGCTACGCCGCGCAGGATGCCGCGGTGCTCCGCACCGGCCGGCCGATCCGCGACCGGCTGGAACTGCACTGGTATCCGCGCCGTCGCCAAGGCTGGTGTCTCACCACGAAGCTGCCGTTGCTCGACGACGCGGGCGCGGTCGTGGGGATCGTGGGGATCTCGCGGGACCTGAGGGCCCCCGGCGACAGCGAGGTCATCCCGGCCGGTCTGGCCGGGACGCTGGAGCATCTGGAAGCGGAGTTCGGCGGACCGCTGTCACCGGCGGTGTTGGCGAGGCGGGCGGGGTTGTCGCCGGTGCGCTTCGCGCGGTTGATCAAGCGGATCTTCCGCATCACGCCGAGCCAGCTCATCTCGCAGACGCGCCTCGCGGCGGCGTCGCGTCTGCTGACCGAGACGGACCGGCCGGTCGCCGAGGTCGCGGTGACCTGCGGGTTCTACGACCACAGCGCGTTCACGCGGGCGTTCCGTTCGGTCACGGGCATGACCCCGACCGAGCTCCGCCGGCAAGCCGCCGGCGGAGCCCGATGACGGACCCGGCAGGCGTCAGGCCGCAGGGGGGGCGATGGCCTCGATCCGGAGCTTCCGGATGGCGCCTTCGTTGGTGAACTCGACCTCGGCGCCGACGGCCTTGTTGACCAGGGCCTGCGCCAGCGGGGTGAGGTAGCTGAGGATGTTCTTCTCCGGTTCGCCGTCCCAGGCGCCGCGCAGCTCGTAGCTCTCACGCTTGCCGGAGCCGAGGTCGGTGATGGTCACCACGACGCCGGGGCCGACGATGTCGGTGCGCGGGCTGGAGAAATCCGTGCCGCGGGCGCGGCCCATCTGCTGCTCGAGCTCGGCCTTGCGGCGTTGGAGGACCTTCTGCTGCTCCTTCGCGGACTTGTACTCGTGGTTCTCGCGGAGATCGCCGTAGCTGCGGGCGAGGGCGATGTCCTTGACGTTGGCCGGGATCGCCTTGCTGACCAGCTCGTCGTACTCGGCCTTGCGGCGCTCGAGGCTGCTCCAGGAGACGAGTATCACGTTGTCCTCCTTCTTCTGGTCGCCGGTGATCATCGTCTGGATCGCCGGATATTGCTTCACGATGCGGGCGAGCAGGGACCGCTTGTCCATGTCGTCGAAGCTCGGCGAGAGCTGCAGCGCGCGCGTCATGTCCTTGATGACCTCGAGGTCGGCCGACTTGATGAGGTCGGGGATGAGCTGCTGGTCGGCAAGGATGTGGTCGCGGAGACGGTTGGTCTTCCGCTCGTTGAACTGGTCGCGCTCCATCGCCGTGAGCATCGCGCGGAAGACCTCCGGCGTGAGCAGCTCGGCGAAGTAGTCGTTGCGCTCCTTGCTGAACCAGAGAAGCAGCTCCGTGCTGGCGCCGTGCTGGCTGATGAGCCGGGTGAGCGTGTCCTTGAGCAGCTGGCCCTTGCCTTCCTGGAGGAGCAGCTTGGCGCATTCACCGACGAGCTTGGCCGGGACGTTGTTGAACAGCATCACCAGCTGGACGGCCCAGTCGGGGACGGACGCCTTGAACGACTCCAGCACGCGACGGTGCTTGGCCGCGGGGATCTCCTCGAAGAGGTCCTTGAGGCGCGGTCCCTGCGACCAGACGGCGGCGGCGGGGATCTCGCCCTCGATCGGCGGGATGCCGGCCGCGGTGCGCAGGTCGTCGCGCATGAAGATGCCTTCCAGCGCCAGCGGCTGCATCGTGTTCACGTGGCTCGCGATGTCCGCGTTCAACGTGGTCACGGCGTCGGCGGCCACCGAGGCGTCCGTCATGTCGGCGATGCTCTTGACCATCTCGCCGGCGACGGTGACGCGGGCCTTCAGGCCCTTGGCGGCCTTGAACTCGGCGGACAACCGTTGCGCGAGCGGCTGCTCCAGCGCCTGGTAGATCACCGGGTCGGCCTTCTTGAGCGGCACCTGGAAGTGCCCGTCCTTCTTCAGCTCGGTGCGGGCCGCTTCCCACCACTTCTTCCAGTCGGACTGGATGACATCGGGCACGAGCACGCCCTGGATCTGGTCCACGGTCGCCCGCCCGCCGAAGCTCATGACGACCATCTTCACCACGTCGAGATGGTGGAGGGCGGCCATCTGCTGCACGCCCTTCAGGTCGGCGTGCTTGCGCGCGAGGATGTGGTTCTTGGGGATCGCCTTGAGCGAATCCGCCGCGAACTCGAGGTCCAGCGTGTGGCCGGTCTTGCCGGGAAAATCGACGACCAAGCGGCCGGCGATGCCGTCGACCGTCTTGATCTTCCCGAATCCCCAGCTCTTGTGCTGGCAGTATCCCGCCTCCACGAGCGCCACAAGCGGCGTGACGTGTTTCGGCTGGATTTTCCCGGCGGACACCAATTGCTCCATCTCCTCTTTCATATCTGCTAAATGCTGGCTCGTTCGTGAGTGGCGGTCAGTATGCCTGCCCGATGGTTTCCGCACCAAGACAAATTGCCGCCCGCCTGTTGTGGGCCGCCGACGCGCCGGGAGATTTTCTCGAGAACAGGGTCGAACACGACCCCGGATTCCGCTCGCTGCACCCGGATGACCGCCGCTTGGCGCAGGAGCTCGTGTACGGCGTGACCCGCTGGCGGGCTGCTCTGGACTGGCTCGTGGCCCGCAAGACAAACGGCCGTTCCCAGGAGGCGTCCGTCCAGACGCTGCTTCGCCTCGGGCTCTACCAGCTGTTCTGGCTCGACCGCATCCCGGAGTTCGCCGCGGTGAACGAGACGGTCCAGCTCGCCCGCGACGCCGGCATGGTCTCGCAGAGCGGGTTCGTCAACGCCGTCCTGCGCGGCTGCCTCCGGGAAGGCGAGGCGCTCTCGAAGGCGCTCGACGACCTGCGGACCACCGATCCGGCCACCGGTTGGTCGCATCCGGCTTGGCTGGTCGAGCGATGGAAAGCGGTGCTGGACGCCGACGATCTGCGGCAGCTGCTCATCTGGGACAACACGCCGCCGCGGACCTTCGCCCGCGCCAACACGTTGTGCATGAGCGCCGCGCAGCTGCGCGAACGCTGGCGCGTCGAGGAGGTCGGGCACGACCTGCGCGCCTACGATTGGACGGGGCCGGACCTGGTCTTCCCGCTGCGGGCGCATCCGCCGCTCGCCGAGCTTGCGAGCTTTCGCCAAGGCGGATTCTACATCCAGGACCCCAGCACGTTGCTGGCGGTGCATGAGCTCGGGCCGTTGCCGGGCGAGACCATCCTCGACTTCTGCGCGGCGCCCGGCGGCAAGACGACCTACATCGCCCAGCTCATGGGCAACCGAGGGCGGATCGTCGCGCATGATCTCTCGGCCGGACGGCTGGCCTTGGTCCGCGAGAACTGCGCCCGCCTCAGCGTCAGCTGCGTCGAGCCCGTCGCCGATGCCGATGCCGCGCTCCCGCCCGGCCGGAGCTACGACCGGATCCTCGTGGACGCGCCGTGCTCCAACACCGGCGTCCTGCGCCGGCGGGTCGAGCTGCGCTGGCGGTTGTCACCGGAGGAGATCACGCGCCTGGCGGCGGAACAGGCGTCGATCCTCCGCCGGGTCGCGCCGGCGCTGAAGCCGGGTGGGACCTTGGTCTACTCCACCTGCAGCCTCGAATCCGAGGAGAACCACGATGTGGTCGCGCGCTTCGTCGAGGAGGCCCCCGCATTCGAGCTCGTCCGCGAGATGCAGCTGCATCCGGTCACCGCGGAGGTGGACGGCGCCTACGTTGCGGTGTTGCGACGGAAGTGACGCGGGCGCGGGTTGCGGGAACACAGCCGGCCGCGGCCGTGCTCCGGGCAGGGATCCGGGTCAGCGGGTGATCCAGCCGCCGCCGAACACGACGTCGCCTTCCGGTCCGCCGTAGAAGACGCAGGCCTGGCCCGGCGTGACCGCGCGGGCCGGCGCGTGGAGCTCCACTTGGGCCGTGCCGCCGGGGCCCGGGGTGACGGTCGCGGCGGCGCCCGGATGGTTGTAGCGGATCTTCGCGGAGCATCCGAACGACGCCGGCGGTGTCTCCCACGGGATCCAGTTGCAGTTCGCGACCTTGAACGAGGCGCGCTCGAGCTTCGACTCGTCACCCACCACGACCCGGTTGGAGACGGGATCGAGCTCGATCACGTAGAGCGGGTCCTTCGCGGAGACGCCGAGGCCGCGGCGTTGGCCGATGGTGTAGAACTCGATGCCGTCGTGCTCGCCGAGCTTGTTCCCGGCGGTGTCGACGATGTCCCCTCGGTGGCGCTCGGCAAGCTTCGCCCGCTCGAGGAACTTCCCGTAGTCGTTGTCCGGCACGAAGCAGATCTCCATGCTCTCCTCCTTGTCCGCCGTGCGGAGCGAGCAGGCGCGGGCGACCTCGCGGGTGTCGGCCTTGGTCTTCTCGCCGAGCGGGAAGAGCGACCGGGCCAACTGGTCCTGGCGCAGGCTGAAGAGGAAGTAGCTCTGGTCCTTCCGCGGGTCGCGGCCCTTGAGCAGCAAGGTGCGGCCGGTGGCCTCGTCGTGCCGCGACCGGGCGAAATGGCCGGTGGCGATGAGGTCGCAACCGAGCTGGCGCGCGCGGTCGAGCAGCACGCCGAACTTGAGGTGCTGGTTGCACATCACGCACGGGTTCGGCGTCCGGCCGGCCTTGTACTCCTCGGCGAAGTAGCCGATGACTTTCTGCTGGAAAAGCGCCGCCTCGTCCACGAGGTAGTAGGGGACGCCGAGCTTCGCGCAGACGCTCCGCGCGTCCATCACCGCCTGCGGGCCGCAGCACTTGTCCTCGGCGCGGTCGACGCAGTCCTGCGGCCAGAGCTTGAGCGTGACGCCCACGACGTCGAAGCCCTCCGCCTGCAGCAGGGCCGCGGTGGCGGAGGAATCCACCCCGCCGCTCATGCCGACGAGGACGCGTCGTTTCTGGGAACCGGTCACGGGTGCTGATTATGGCGACGCCGCGGGGAATGTCGAATGCGTCCCCGCATCCGGCTGAGGTCCGAGCCGGCGGACCGGGAAGCCGCCGCGGCAGAAGTCCGGTCCGAGGCCCGATGTCCTGCCGTCCTGGGCAATGAAAGGCCAAGGAGGGGCGTCGTCATCCGTTCCGGAGAAGGATCCGACCGGCCATGACGCCGTGCTTGCGTTTTCCGCCGCGCACGTCCATGCGTCGTCCTGCAAACCACCCTAGTCCTGTCTCATCCATGAACCCATACCCGTCTTCGCCGACACGACCGCAGCGGTCCGGCCGCCTGTCCGGTTTCACGCTCATCGAGCTTTTGGTGGTGATCGCCATCATCGCCATCCTGGCCGGCATGCTTCTGCCGGCCCTCGCCAAGGCCAAGACCAAGGCCCAGGGCATCCTCTGCCTCAACAACACCAAGCAGTTGATGATGGGGTGGAACCTTT
>JANNAJ010000127.1:0-11184 GCA_031384285.1 Verrucomicrobiota bacterium | reverse complement strand
GTCGAGCTGGAGCGGGAACTCCATCCGGCGCATCAGGTCGGCCAGGAACATCACCGTGCCGTTCAGCAGCGCGACGATGACGAACTCCTTGCCGCGGTAATCCGCGGAGATGATGTGGGCGAGCTCGGAGACGCGACGCTGGATCCGGGCCGGCGGGATGAGGATGGCCTCGATGTCGCGCCGATGGGCGGCGGGGACGGCGGCGCGGCTTTTGCGGATGTGGGGCGGCGCGGACAACGGCGGGACGGTGGACTTGTTCGGCTTCATCGGTTCGGTCGCCCCGGGTCGAGGGCACGGCGCAATTCATCCGCTACTTTCGACGCCGGGTCGATCGCGATGCCCGCCCGCCACAAGCTCTCCGCCTTCGGCTTGTCGCCGAGCTTCGACCGCGCCCTGCCGTGGAAGAGGCAGACGTACTGCCGGAACTCCACGTCGAACTTCCCTTGGTCCACCCGCTCCTGGAGCCACGCGAAATCGGCGGTCACGACGGCCTTCCGGTCGAAGAGGTCCGGTAGGAACAGGTTGTTGCTCGCCCGGGTGAAGCGCGCGTCCGGATCCTCGGGGCTGTCCTTGAGCGCCGCGTCCATCTCGGCGATGCCCTTGCGGACACGGCTGATCTTGGTCGTGGGCAACCAGGCCTGCTTGGCGGTGAGGACCGTCGTGCTGCCGTGCAGCGCGCGGGCGAAGGCGTGCTTCGGATCGATCTCCAGGGCCCGGTCGAGATACTTCCGCGCGAGCTCGACCGCATCGGCCGCGTCCGGCACGTCGAGCGTCCCGCGGTTGTGGCAGAGCTTGCCCAGCCCGACCAAGGCCCCGATGTCCTTCGGGTTCCCGGCGAGCTTCGCCTGCCAGCGCGCGAGGTCGGACGCGTACGCCCCGTCATCGGCGGACGCGCCGAGGACTCCGAGGACGCCGAGCCAGACCCAGAGGACGAACGTGACGGATCGTGTCATGCCGTAGAGACCGCGCGACCGCGCGGACGTTCAGATGTGCTTCGAGTCGTCGTGGTCCTTGGCGACGTAGCCGGTCTCCTGCCGCTTGAAGTTAACCTCGTTCTTCTTCACGTAGGCCGCGAAGACGTCGTCCGCGCTCATGCCGAGCACCTGCGCCATCGAGACGAGGAAATGGAGCAGGTCCACGACTTCGACGCGGGCGTTCTGTTCGTCGAACTTCTGGTACTTGGCCCACCACTTCCACGGGACGCTATCGGTGAGCTCGGCCATCTCCTGCGTCATGGCGCGGGTGTAGTTGAGGATCCACTTGGTCTTCTCCGCCTCGTCCATGGTGTCGGTGTGGACGCCGATGCGCTCGTTGAGCGCCTTCTGCATGCGGAACAGTTCGCGGAATTGGTCGGGTGACGACATGCGCGGATTTTGGCGACAGGAGGCGTGATGCAAAGCCCAAAGGCGCGGCCGGCGGAACGGTGAACAGGGAACGGCGAACGCGGAACGGGGGGCGGTTTCAGCGATGCACGTCCACGAAGGTCTTCACCGCGCGGTTGCCCGTCGCCATCGAACGGAAAAGCTCCGGCAGCTCGGTCAGGCCCGCCTCGCCGTCGACGAAATCCGCCGCGCGGACGGTCCCGGCCTCGATCAATGCGAGTGCGCGGCGGATGGTCCGCGGCGTATGGTGGAAGCTCGCGAGCAAGGTGAGGTTCGAGTAGTGGATGAGCGTCGTGTCGAAGGTCACGGAAGTGCCGCCCGGACAGCCGCCGAATAGGTTCACGCGCCCGCCTTTCCGGACCAACGAGACCGCCGCCTCCCAGGCCGACGGCTTGCCCACGGCCTCGAACACCACGTCGTGCCGCGTCGTCGGCAGCGCCGACCGCACGGCGTCCACCAGGTCCTCGCGTCCGGCCATGTCGACGATCCGGGTCGCACCCAGGCGGCGTGCCAGCGCGAGCCGTTCCTCGCCACGGCCGGCACCGGTCACCTCGCACCCGGCATCCTTCGCCAACGCGACGGCGAAGAGCCCGATGGGCCCGGCCCCGAGCACCAGCACGTGTTCCCCCGCGCGGAGCCGCAGGTCCTCGATGCCTTGGACCACGCAGGCCAGCGGCTCGGTGAGCGCGGCGTCGCGGAACGAGGTCCCCGACCGCAGCCGCAAAAGATTCTTCGCGGCGATCCGGGCGGGGATGACGATGGACCCGGCGTAGGCGCCGTTGAGGAAGAGCAGGTCGTCGCAGAGGTTCGGCTGGTCGTGGAGGCAATGGAAACACCCGCCGCACGGGGCGGAGTTCGCCGCGACCACGCGCTCGCCGACCGACCATCCTTCGCTCCGCGTCTCTGTGACCACGCCGGACAGCTCATGCCCGAAGACACAGGGCGGCGTGAGCATCTTCGCGTGGTAACCGCGTTTGTAGACCTTGAGGTCGGTCCCGCAGGTCAGCGCGGCCTCGATGCGGACGCGCACCTCGCCGGGCTCGAGCGGACGCTCCGGGACCTCCTCGATGCGGATGTCTTCCTTGCCATGCAGGACAGCGGCTTTCACGGCGGACGAGGATGGGAGAACCGACCAAGGACGTCGAACGGAGAACGCGGCGAGCCAGCCATCAGTGATCAGTCATCAGTCATCAGTCATCAGCCATCGGCCACAAGCCGTCCGGCCGTTCTCTGTTCGACGTCGCCCCGGGATCTCTGGTCTGCTCCCCGCGCCCATGGACCTCCTGAAGCAAGCCCTCGACATCGTCCTGCACCTCCAGGACCACCTGAACCAGCTCCTCCAGAGCTACGGCTCGTGGTTCTACGGCATGCTCTTCCTCGTCATCTTCGCCGAGACCGGGCTGGTGATCACACCGTTCCTGCCGGGCGATTCCCTGCTCTTCGCCATCGGCGCGCTCGCTGCGAGCAAGGACAGCGGTCTGAGTCTGGCGACCTGTGCGGCGATCATCGCCGGCGCCGCCTTCCTCGGCGACAACCTCAACTACTGGGTCGGCAAGCTCGTCGGGCGCCAGCTCGTGAAGCGCTTCCCGGGCCTCATCAAGCAGCGGCACCTCGACCGCACCCACGCGTTCTTCGAGCGCTACGGCGGCAAGACCATCCTCATGGCGCGCTTCGTGCCGATCGTGCGGACCTTCACGCCGTTCGTCGCCGGCATGGGCGCGATGGATTACGGGCGCTTCATCGGCTATAGCGTGGTGGCGACCTTGCTGTGGGTCGGGTTGATCCTGCCGGCGGGCTACTTCTTCGGGAACATGCCGATGGTGAAGAAGCACTTCGAGCTCGTGGTCATCGGCATCATCTTCGTGTCCTGCCTCCCGATGCTCGTCGAGCTCTGGCGCGCCAAGCGCGCGGCGAAGGCGTGAGCGGACAGCGAAGGCGCGAAGAAAGCCTGGACCGCCAAACGCCGGCCAAGGTTCGTCTCAGGAGCTGACCGACGAACCGAAACCGACGTGCAGACCATCTTCTGTCAACTGCCTCAGGTGCCCGGTGGAATGCCCGGGGCCTTCCCCCTCACCCCGGCCCTCTCCCCAGGGGAGAGGGAGAATCGTCGTCAGGTTCTAGACGAAACGGAGCGCGCGATTTGCCGGACGTGGCTCCGACCAACCAGCGATGTCCGCCCGCTGTTCCCTCTCCCTGAGGGAGAGGGTTAGGGTGAGGGGAAATGCCACCCACGGAAAAACCGGCCCGACTTCACCCGTTATCGGTTTTCCTTCGCGCCTTCGCGTCCTCGTTGTTAATCCCATCCCATGCCGAAGATCCCCACGCTCGCGCTCCAGCCCGGCGACCCCGCCCCTGGCTTCACCGCCACGGCGACGGACGGCTCCGTCATCACGCTCGCCGCTCTCAAGGGCAGCCCGGTCGTCGTCTACTTCTATCCGCGGGACGACACCCCGGGCTGCACCAAGGAGGCGTGCGCCTTCCGTGACAGCTACGCCGCTTTCCGAGCGAAGGGCGCCGTGGTGCTCGGCGTGAGCGCCGACCCGGTGAAGGCCCACGTGAAGTTCACGGAGAAGTTCAAGCTCCCCTTCCCGCTCCTCGCCGACGAGGACAAGGCCATCGTCACAGCCTACGGCGTCTGGGGAGAGAAATCGTTCCTCGGGAAGAAGTTCATGGGCATCCACCGCGTCACCTTCCTGATCGGCGCGGACGGCATCATCCAGAAGATCTGGCCGACGGTGAAACCGGAGGAACACGCCGCCGAGGTCCTCGCGGCGTTGTGATGCGCCGGGACCGGTGCGCTCCGCCCGGCGCCGGAGGCGGGCTCAACGACCGCCAGCGCGATTCTTCTTCCACGCCGCCGCGGCGGAGAAACCGAGCAGGCCCAGCGCGGTGACGATGCCGACCGCCCCGGGTTCGGGGACCGCGGCGGCCGCGTTCATCGGATTGGCGAAGGACGCGGCCGGGAAAGCGCCGCCCAGCTTCGCGGACGACAAGACGACCGCCGGGTTGTTCGCGCTCGCGCCGAACGCGGTGCCCAGCTGCGCGATGGCCGACCCGCTTTCATTCACCAACGGACCGAACCCGGTCAGGCTCGCCGGCGCCACATCCAGGTAGGCGCTGGCTTGGACGTTCAGACCGAAGCTCACCGTGTGCCCCACTTGGGAACCGACGGTGAAATCGACATGCTGGGTCCCGGTGAAGATGCCCAACTGGGTCCCGCTTCCCGGTGCTGTGTCGAAGTACGCCTTGTTCAGGTTGCTATCCATGAAGAACGATCCGCCGCCGAAGGAGTCGGAAGCGCCGGCGCCGACCGCCATGAGGTAGCGGGCGTTGTTCTGCTGCTGATTGGGCCCGAGGAGCGTCCCGATGGTGTGCTGCGCCGTGGCGTTATAGGCGATCTCGAACGAGAACGTCAGGGTGACCGGAGTGCCTGCCGGGAGGCTCGCCGAGGACACGGTCAGCGTGTCGTTGTAGTTGATCGAGCCGCCGCCGCTGACGTAGTAGTTGTGGTTGTCGAAGGGAGTGTTCGACGCACCGCCGACGAGACCCGACACCACCAAGGTCCCGGTGGACATCTTCGAGGTCGCGTCGCCGTCCGCCGAAAGCAACCCCGCGTTCAACGCCACCGATGGCGTGGTCCCGTTCGACGGCAACGGGTATCCGCTGAACACCGTGCCACCGAACCCGGTGTTCCCGGAACCGTAGCCGGTGGAGGCGCTCGCCGTGAAGATCTGGGCCTCGGCCGCGGGGGCGCACGACAGCACGGCCCCGCAGACCCAGGCGAAGCCCGTGAGCCAGGTCCTCGGCGTGAGAGCCGCGGACGCGGTGGAGATGGAAGCGGATGGAGGGAAGGGATTCATGGTTCGGATCGACATCATCCCGGTATCCCGGAGATCCCCGCGAAGGATTACACGGAATCCGCGGACGACCGGCGCCACCGGTGACGGTCCCGTCGAACAGGACCCGGTGCCCGGCAAGCGGCCTCACGGGATCTCCCGAGGCTCCGGAGCGCGCCCGACGAAGGCCGTTTGACAGCCTCGGACGAGGCCCCTATCTCTCCGCCCGCTCGCAGACGGAAAAATCTCAACACTCCATCCCATGCCTATCGCCGTTGGTTCCCAAGCCCCCGATTTCACCCTCAAGTCCAAGTCCGCCGCCGGGCTCGCGGACGTGAAGCTCTCCGCCAACTACGGCAGCAAGAACACCGTGCTGCTCTTCTTCCCGCTCGCCTTCACGGGCGTCTGCACGCAGGAGATGTGCGACATGACGGCCGGCCTCGGCGCCTATAGCGCGCTCAACGCCGACGTCATCGCCATCAGCGTGGACAGCCCGTTCGCCCAAGAGGCCTGGGCCAACACGAACAAGATCGGCATCAAGATCGCCAGCGACCTGAACAAGACCGCGACCGACGCCTACGGCGTGCGGTTCCCGATGCTCGCCGGTGTCGGCGACACCTCGGCCCGCGCGGCCTTCGTGATCGATAAGACCGGCGTCGTCCGCTACGCCGAGCAGACGGCCACGCCCAAGGACCTGCCGGACTTCACCGCCGTCCAAGCGGTGCTCGCCGGTCTGAAGTGACCCGCCGGCAACGGCACATGCTCGACGCGAAGGCGCGGCAGGTCGGACCTGTCGCGCCTTTCGCATCCTACGGCGTACCCCCGGCTGAGAGCCTCTCTCAGAAGCAGCACAGCACTTCCGGCGAGTCGATGGTAGGGGGCTGGCCGGACGCCGTAGCCGCGATCCTACGGGCTGGAAGCCCTCGGACAGACAGGCTGGAAGCCTGTGCTACTGGGCCAGCCAGCATTCCAAGACAGGCCATGAGGGGCACGGTGCGGCCGTGGCCGCCGCTCAACGTGTGGTCGAAGCTGCCGTCACGGGCTTGGTTCGACGGCGCGAGGCAGGTCACGGATCCGCCTGCGTCGGAGACCACCGGACCCGCTGGCAGCAAGTCGTTGCTGCTCGCGATGACCGTGAGCGTGTGGCTGTCAGGGGCGTTGTGGTTCACCATCTGCAAGGACTTCCCGACCTTCGCCACCCGCGTGCGGTCCCGTCGCGCGACGTCAACGCACCGCCGATCGGCAGTTCATTCACATCGGTGATGGTGATGGTCGTGGTGAAAGGCTTCTCGAAGATGAGGTTGCCAGCAGGTCCGCCGTCCCGCCGAGGTTCAACGTCGAGGTAGCGGGGCCTTGGCGCCCGGCTCCGGCACGGACTGCCGGCCCATACGCCGCCTCACCGCCCGGGCGTAAAGGGCGGTGGGGATGAGTGACGCCAGAGAAATGATGACCATGAAGATCAGCTGGTCCGGGTCGCCCTGCGGGGCGGCCAGCAACTGCCGCGCGACGGCGTCGTTGGCGTGGGGCGCGAACGCCAACGGCCCTTCCGCGGCGGTTCGGGCGATCGAGAATCCACCGCCCGACGCCGTCTGCCAGCCCAGCGCCGACAGCCACGCATAGGCCCTCACTCCCACGGCCATGCAGCCGATGGCGAGCCAACCGACCCCCGCCGTGCCGACCGAGATCACTCCGACGCTGACCGAGCCCAGGGCAAAGATCCCAATCGCAAAGACGCCGAAGCTGAACGGTGCGACCGCATAGCCGCCGCACGCGAACAGGAGCCCGTAGGCGCGATCGCCGCCGGCGACCCAGCCGAAAACCGGCCGCTCGCCTTCGTCGGCCCAAGAGAAGCGGACGTGCACGAGCGGCACGCCGAGCAGTTTCCAACGGCTGCGATACTCCCCCGCATCGGAACCCACCTGGTCCCGTGGATCGCGGAACAGCTCGGGATGGCGGCGGCGCTCCGACGAGCGCAACCGGCGCATCCAGCGCATGATCCGCAGCAGCGCGGCCGGCAGGCCGACGATGAACGCCAGCACGAAAAGCTGGGTGACCGCGGCCAGAACCGCGGCGCTTTCCGGCCAACGAAACGCCGCCGCCCGCAGCAGGAACAGAACGACCAGCAGTGCCCACGAGCCGAAGAACATGGCCGCCGTGATCTTGACCACCGCGCGGCGCTCCCGCGGTGTCCGCGCCTGATCCAGGTTCGCCCGCAATCCGAGCACCGCGGACACCACGCCCGAAATGGAGGCCAGCAGCGCCGCAAGGCCCACGGACTTGGCCAGGACGCTGCCATTTGCCACCGCGGCCCCGAAGCCGGCGGCTTTGGCCGGGAGCACCCATTCTGGCAAGGCCGCGAGCACCCCGAGCGTGAACGCCCGGCCGGGCGTGCTCCGCGATAGCGCGGTCTCCACAAAGGACAGCACCTGCTCCTGCAGGACCTTCCGGCCGCGGGCGAGGCGTTGCTTGACCGCGTCCTCCGAGATCTCGAGCGCGACGGCCACATGTTCCACGGAGCGATGCTCGCGGTAGTAGAGCACCAGCGGTTCCCGGTACACCTCGGGAACGCGTTCCAAGGCACTCCACAGGATGGCCTCCTCCTCCCGGTTCATCGTCAGGTCCGCGGCCGGCACGTCGTCCGACGGCATCTCGTCCGCCGCCTCAAGGGGCTCCGCCTGTCGCACCAGTTCCCGCCGTGCCGAACGGCGCAGGCGCCCGATCTTGAAGCGCAGGATGCCACACAGCCAGGGGCGTAGCTTTTCCGGCTCCCGCAGGGTGTGCAGCTGCCGCCAGGCATCGACGAAGGCCTCCTGCGCCACGTCTTCGCTCTCGTCCAGGCTCCCCGTCGCGGAATACGCCAGCGAGCAGAGGAGGCGCTGGTAGCGCTCCACGATGTGCGCAAAGGCGTCGCGGTCGCCACCTAGGCAGGCGGTGACAAGTTCGGCGTCCGAGATGAGTCCGACGGAGGTCAGCGTAGCGGTCATGCGTGTCACCGTTTTGAGACCAGTGCCATCCGGGACCGCATCGGTGACAAGTTTATTTTGGGCGCCCGGAAGATCAGCAGAACCGCCCGCTGCCCAGAAAGGGCCAGCCCGCCTTTGGAGCAGGATCTTTGTCACCGGCAGCCCCGATCCGGACACCTGCTTGCGAGACGCCGGTCCGACGGACACGCCGACGGCGCCAATGAATCCTCCCATGAAGACACCATCTATCCCCGCTGCTGCCGCACCCTTCCGCACATTCCTGGCTGTCGTCTCCGCCGGCCTGTTGGCCGCCTGCGACACGACGGCGGCCGAGTCCGCGAAGGTGCCGCCGCTCCTCGACGATTACTCGGACGCCCGGCTCAACCGACTGGGGTTGGAACGGTTGCTGATCAATGACGCCGCGGCCGGCAGCCGTTCACAGGCGACCCAGAAGTGCGACCTGGGAGTGCTCAGCGTAAAAGGGGAACTAGTGCCAGGACGCGGCGTCCCCGCGTTCATCAGCTGCGTATCGCTTCTCGCCCCCGAGGGGAAGCCAAAGGACCTGACCGGTTACACGGGGGTCCGCCTCAAGGTAAAGGTCACCAAGGGCATCCTTTGCGTGCAGGTGGGCACCTCCGAGGTCACCAACTTCGACTTCCACACCGGCGTGCCGATCCCCGGCAAGCGCGGGGAATTCCAGGAGGTCCGCATCCCCTTCAAGGACATGAAACGCGCCTGGTCGGAGCAGACCCCGCTCAACGCGAAGTCGGTGACCAGCGTCAACCTGGTTTCGTTCGGCATGGCAAAGGATGCGTTCGCCTACGAGGTGGATGAGATCGGGTTCTACTGAACCGGCCGGCCCTCTTCATCGATGATCCCCTTTGGACCCATGAATTATCCGTCCCCCAAAGCCCTGGTCACCGCGTCGCCGGGCGCGGGCGACGCCCGTATCGACCACCTCGACGCGACCCGCGCCTTCGCCCTCGTGCTCGGCGTGGTGTTCCACGCGTGCCTGTCGTTCATGCCCGTCTTCATGGGCTGGGCGGTGCAGGACATCTCGACCAGCCCGCTGGTGACGGCGTTCATGGCGGTCAGCCACTCGTTCCGCATGGAACTGTTCTTCCTGCTGGCGGGCTTCTTCAGTCACCTGATGTTCCACCGCCGGGGCGCCGGAGAGTTCGTTCGCTCGCGCGTGGTCCGCATCGCGGTTCCGTTCGTTGTCGGCTGGTTCCTCCTGCGCCCGCTCGTGATCTCCGGCTGGATCATGGGCTCCGCGAGCCTGCGGGGCGACGTGGATGTCGGGGCCGGTCTGGTCGGCGGCTTCCGATCGCTCGCGACGCTGCCGGCCGGGATCTTCGCCGGATCGCATCTGTGGTTTTTGTACTACCTCGCGCTGATCACCACGCTGGTGCTCGTCGCGCGCGGATTGCTGTGCACGACCGGTTCGCGGAAGGACATCCTCGCCGGCCGGATCGACACGCTCGTGGCGTGGTTGGCCAACTCCCGGTTTGCCTTGGTGATCCTCGCGGTGCCGACGGCCGCCGCGCTGTGGTTCATGGGCTTCTGGGGCATGGACACGCCGGACAAGTCGCTGTGGCCGCACTTCCCGGCGCTGACGATCTACGGCGGCTTCTTCGTCCTTGGCTGGATGCTGGGCCGGCAACGCGAGTTGATCCCCCGGTTCGCACGGCTCACCCCGCAACGATGGATCGTGGCGGGCCTCGGCATCGGAGCGGTCCTGCTGCTGGGTGAGATCGAACGCGACCCGGGCCATCCCCGCTACGTCGCCGCGCACGCGGCCTACGCCTTGAGCTACGCGCTCACGATGTGGTCGCTTGTGTTCCTTGCCCTCGGAGTCCTCAAGAAACTGTGCGGGCGACCCAACCCCTTCATCCGCTACGTCGCCGACTCGTCCTACTGGATGTACCTGATCCATCTGCCGATCGTGGTCTGGCTGCAGGTGGCGGTCGCCGAACTGCCGGTTAATTGGTCGCTCAAGCTCGCGTTCGTCTCGGCGGTCACGATCGCGCTCTCCCTGCTCTCCTACGATCTTTTCGTGCGCTCGACGTTCATCGGTTGGGTGCTGAACGGCCGTCGTCGCGAACGTGTGTTGCCGACGTGGTTCCGCAGTCTCGCCGACGGTCCAAGTTGCGAGCGATCCTTCGGGGGGCGCTGAAATTTCGGCACCGCCAAGCTCGGGGCCCCTCGCCCACCAAAGATCAAGCCCCTTTTTGACCAGTTGGGTTCTGAGGATCCGCGCCGCGGACCTCGTGGTCCGTCCCGAAGGGCGGCCGCGGTCCCGGCGACCCTCTCCCCCTCACCGTTTCTCTGCTTGGCGCGGCGCGGGTCCGATCGACACTCTGTCGCTGATGAAACCCGCCCTTTGCCTGATCGCTGCCTTGGCGTTGCTCGCCGGTTGCGCGAGCGCCCCCGCCCCGGTCCGCACCATCCCCCAACCCGGCGCCCAGGTCGCCCGGTCGTTCGTCGGTGTGTCGATGAAGACCAACGAGCTGGCCTACCTGCTCTACGTCCCGAAGGACTACGCCACGCAGACGGCCAAGAAGTTCCCGCTCGTGCTCTTCCTACATGGCGCCGGCGAGCGCGGCAGCGAGCTGCAGAAGGTCGCCGTCCACGGCCCGCCCAAGATTGTGAAGTCCCGCCCCGACTTCCCCTTCCTCGTCGTCAGCCCGCAATGCCCGAATGACCAGATCTGGTCAAATGAAGTCCTCCTGGCCCTGCTTGATGACGTCATCGCCACGCACAAGGTGGACCCCAACCGCGTCTATCTCACCGGCCTGAGCATGGGCGGCTACGGCTCGTGGAGCCTGGCCCTCCAGTATCCCGAGCGCTGGGCGGCGGTCGCGCCGATTTGCGGCGGGGGCAACACCATCGACGCGCTGCTCATGCCCAAGCGCAAGACGGCCGCGCTGAAGACGCTCGGCGTGTGGGCGTTTCATGGCGCCAAGGATTCCGTGGTGAAACCCTCCGAAAGCGAGCGCATGG
>JANNAJ010000396.1:0-1808 GCA_031384285.1 Verrucomicrobiota bacterium | reverse complement strand
CACGGCACGAACGATGGCGATGCCCGCTGGCAGGTCGGTCTGCTCGGACGAATGCGCCCCGAACCATGAATTGGTCGGGGCTTCTTTTTGTTCCGGGTCCGGTCGGATCGGTCCCGGGGTCGCCAGCGGCTCAGGTCCGCGCCGGTCTGCTCACTTGGACCCCGAGGGTCACCGAATGGAGGTTGCGTCGCTCTTCCGGGATGGGTTGGCCGAGTCCTTCCAGGACCGCCAGACGCGTGCCGATGGCCTCACGGGCCTTCGAGACCGCGTGGGCGAAATCGGTGCCCCGGGCCACGCAGCCGGGCAACGTCGGCACGGTCACGGCAAAGCTTCCGTTCCACTGACGGGTGACCTCGATGGTGTAGATGAAGTTTTCCATAGAATTGCATCCTATCATACTGGACGCGATTCCGTCAAAGCGGCGGCGGGTCTATCCCGACCGGGGTACGCGGACGCTGACCGGGAACGCGTATCCGCGACGGTCTGGTTTCTCCACCGGGAACGGGGCTCCTTCCCGAAGCAGGCCGAGCAGGTGGCTCTCGATGGCTTCGCGCGCGTAAGCCGTGACCTCCTCCAAGGTCTCGCCTTTGCTGAAACAGCCAGGCAATGCCGGCACCTCCGCCGAGTAGCCGCCTTCGGCCGTCGGCCGGATCCTGACTGTGTAATGGGTCGTTTCCATCCGACCATCCTATCATGCTTCAGGCCGTGTCCGCAACGTCCACGGCCTTGTCCTTTATCGACGGACCCGACAACACGGGCGACATACATGGTATGTAGGGGGCGGATCGCCCCGACGGGCGGAACGGTGGCTTAACCAGCGGACGAATGGTTCCCCAACGTGTCGTCGGCTAGCGCCCGACTTCGCGCTTTTTCCATACGGCTATCGGGTCACGGGTCTTCCTAACGGTCACCCATCACCCAAAATCGCGAAGTCGGCCGCCTCGGTCCTACCGTCCCTTAGCGACGACACGTTGGGGGACGGGTTTCAGGAGGAGGCGCTAACGCGCTGACGACGGGTCCACCGACGTGACCGTTCGCGACGAATCGCGGAGGGACGGGCGGACGGCTTCCCTATCGGACACCACATCGGAAAAAGCGCCGCCGCTGGCGGTGCCTCCGGACGGTTCGTATCCGTGGTAGAATGGAGGCTTCGGGTTCCGAACCCAGCCGCCATCACCTCGCCAGCTCGCTCACCATGCGTTTGCCGGCGCACCGGCCGCAGCTCACACACAACCGGGAGCCGTGACCGCACCGGGGTGGCGGTTGGTCTGGGCACCATGGAAGACCAACCCATCCACATCGGCGAACAGGACCACCGGGGGCAACCATTGCCCTTCGGGCTTTCGGCTGCCGACGCGCGCCAACACGTCTACCTCATCGGCAAGACGGGTTCCGGCAAGACCACCCTCCTCCGCAACCTCATCATCCAGCACCTCGCCGCCGGCCACGGCGTCGGCCTCATCGATCCGCACGGCGATCTCGCCGAGGAGCTGCTGCACCACATCCCGCCCTGGCGGGCCGACCATCTGGTCTACTTCAACCCCGGTGACCTCGACTTCCCTATCGGCCTGAACCTGCTCGCGAATGTCGCTCCGGACGACCGGCACCTGGTCGCCTCCGGCATCGTCAGCGCGTTCAAGGGCATCTGGCGTGAGTCCTGGGGACCGCGGCTCGAATACATCCTCTACAACGCGGTGGCGGCGTTGCTCGATTGCCCGAACACCACCCTCTTGGGTGTGAACCGGTTGCTGACCGACGCGGATTATCGCGCGTGGGTCGTGCGCCAGATTCAGGACCCGTTCATCAAG
>JANNAJ010000105.1:0-7243 GCA_031384285.1 Verrucomicrobiota bacterium | reverse complement strand
CGAGCAGGCTGAAGACGCGGGCCATCCCGACGGCGTCCGCGGCGGATCCGGGCGGGCGGGAGAACGCTTTGGCCAAGGACTGGGCCTCCGCGCGCCGACCGTTGCTCACGAGCAGTTGCCAGTGGCTCACGTGGTCCCTCACCAGGTCGGCGTGCTGCTCGGTCAGCCACGCCAATGAATTCTGGTATCCAAGGATGTCGTTCAACGCGAACGAGACCACGAGTTCCATCTGATGGGCGAGCTCGGCGATCGCCGGGTCCTTGCTGCCCAAAGCGGCAGCCACTTCTGCGCGCCCGGACCGCAAGGTCCGGGGCGGACCCCACACGGCTTGCCACGCGGAACGGTGGAGCCGGAGCACCGCGGTGTCCGCGAGCCTGCCTTGGTGCTTGTCCCACAGCTCGCCGAAGCGGTCGGTCTGCCGCATGTTGAACAAGGACACCATCAGGTCCCTGAGCGCGTCGTCCGAGAGCTCCGCAGCCAGCGGATCCGCGAACTGCACCGCGAAATCGTCGAGCCCATGTTTTCGGAAGAACCGGGTCACCAAAGACACGTCGGCAGCGTTGGTCCGGGTGAGCCTCAGCAGCCAAAGCGCCCGGTCGACGCCGATGCCGACGAATTCTTTGGCGGGTTTTGTCTGCCGGACCAGGGCTTCGATCGGGCCGCGGGCCAGTTCCGGCGAGCCGAGATTGTTGAAGGACGCCGCCCTCCAAGCGACCATGCAGTCGGCAAGTTGGCCCTGCTTCTCGAACTTCTCGGCCGACCGCCGGAGCGACCAGGCCTGGACGAGGTCGAGGCCGCTGATCCGGACGACCGGCAGGAATCCATCCGGCGTGACCGTCCAGATCTTCGGCAAGACCGCCGCCAACAAAACGCCCGCCAAGAGGACCGCCATGGCCACGAGGCGGAACCAGACGTCGTAGTAGAGCACGGACAACGTGCCCAACCGGATGAAACTGGGTGGCGCGCTCGATTCGCCGTCGATCGGCTGATCCGGGGGTGGTTTGGAGGTGGGTTCGCTCATGGGAATGAAAGGCTGCTGGCGACACGCCGATCGGTGCCGATCGGGCCGGCCGGCCCGGCGCCGGAGCAGCAGTGGAGCCGCCTCCCGTCCGGGGCCGGTATGACCGGGGAGAAAGACATCGCCACAGGTCCGTTGTTCATTTCCCGGGAGTCACCCGGATGAACTCCGCCGGGCCTTCGGCGCGGAACGTCGTCTCCGGCAGGGCCGCCGGCAACAGCACGAACCCTCCCGCGTGGATGGGCACTTCCCGGGCGCCCGGATCCAGCACCAACGTGCCGCCGACCACCCCGACGACGCCGAGGCCGCCGGGCCAACGACCTTCCGACACGGCGCCGGCAGCGATCGTCACGTGGTCGATGTCGAATAGCGGGTCGCGGACCAACGCCCGTGTCGCGACGCCCGGCGAGGTCGGCTCAGGACGGGACGTCACGAGCGGCGGCTCGCAGTCGAAGAAATCGATCGCAGCGAACGAGTTCTCCAGATGCAGCTCGCGCGGACGGCCGTCGAGGCCGACGCGGTTCCAATCGAACACCCGGTAGGTCGTGTCCGAGTTCTGCTGGATCTCGAAGACGACGTTGCCCGCGCCCAAGGCGTGGACGCGTCCGCTCGGCAGGAACATCGCGTCGCCGCGCGCGACGTGGTGCACGTGGAAGCATCCGGCCACCGTGCCGTCTCGTGTGCGGCGCTCGAACTCGTCCCGGGTCACGCCGCGTCGCAAGCCGGTGTGGAGCTTCGCGCCCGCGGCGGCTTCGGCGATGAACCAGAGCTCGGTCTTCGGCTCGCCGCCCAGGGCGGAGGCCTTGGGCGCGGGCGGATGGACCTGGAGGGACAGGTCGTCGCTCGCGTCCAGCAGCTTGACCAACCAAGGGAACCGCTCGCCCGGCCGCACGGGCCGTCCGAGAAGGGCCTCGCCATGGTGTTCCATCAACCAGCGCAGGTCGCGTCCGGCGAGCGGACCGTCGGCGATGACGGAGACACCCTCCGGCCGGTCGGTGATCTCCCACGATTCGCCGATGGGACGGTCCGGCGGCACGGGCTTGCCGTAGAGGTCGGCCAGTTTGCGTCCGCCCCAGACCCGTTCCTTGAGAAGCGGCGCGAAGACCAGCGGGTAGAGCATGGCGGGATCGGATGGCTGTTGTCTCAAGCGGCCGCCCGCAGCGGTTCCGTGAAGCGGCCGAAGGCGCGGAACTTCGCGTAGCGCGCCTTGAGGCGACCGGCGACCGGGAGGGACCTCACCTCGGCCAGGTTGCGGAGGAGCGCCTCTTTCAAGGAAGCAGCGGCCGCGTCGTGGTCGTTGTGGGCGCCGCCCAACGGTTCCTTCACCACCTCGTCCACCAGTTTGAGCGCGGCCAGGTCGGTCGCGGTGATCCGCAGGGCCGCCGCCGCCTTGGGCGATGCCGCCCGGTCTTTCCAGAGGATCGCGGCGCAGCCTTCCGGGCTGATCACCGAGTAATACGCGTTCTCCAGGATCAGCACCCGGTCGGACACCGCGACGCCGAGGGCGCCGCCGGAACCGCCTTCGCCGATCACCGCGGTGAGGACCGGGACCTCCAGGAGCATCATCTCGCGCAGGTTCACGGCGATGGCCTCGCCGATGTGGCGTTCTTCCGAGCCGATGCCCGGATAGGCGCCGGCGGTGTCGATGAGGGTCACGACCGGGAGACCGAACTTGTCCGCCAGCCGCATCAGGCGGAGCGCTTTGCGGTAACCTTCCGGGTGGGCCGAGCCGAAGTTGCGCAGGATGTTCTCCTTGGTCTCGCGGCCTTTCTGCGTGCCGAGCACGACGACCCTCTGGTCGCCGAGCTTCGCGAAGCCGCCGACGAACGCCCGGTCGTCCGAGAACATCCGGTCGCCATGGAGCTCTTCGAACTCGGTGAACGTCTTCTGGAGGTAGTCGAGCGTGTAGGGGCGCTTCGGATGCCGGGCCAACTGCACCCGCTGCCAAGGTGTCAGGTCGGTGAAGATCTGACGCCGGGCCTCCTCGATCTTGGCCTGCAGGGTCTGGATCTCCTCCTCCCAGCTGATCCCCATCGAATGCTGCTCAGGATGCTGTCGGAGGTCGTCCAGCTTCCGCTGGAGCTCCGCGAGGGGCTTTTCGAAGTCGAGGTAGTGTTTCATCGGGCCGCCGGCCGATTGTCCGACGGCCTTGGAAGCTAGTTTTCGGCGATCGGCGAGGCAATCTGCGAATTCAGCGCGGCACATGCGCCCGAAGCGACTTCGCCCTTCCGCCGGGGCCGTCGTCATCGCACCATCGCGTCCCGTACCAATATGGCCCAAAGCACGCCTTCGTCCGTCGTCTCCCGTTCCGGCCGTTTCTCCGGTGGTCCGGCCGCCGATGTCGCCGCCTTCTCCGAATCGATCAGCTTCGATTGGAGGCTTTGGCGTCACGACATCCGTGGATCCGTGGCGCACGCCGCCATGCTGCGCTCGATCGGCGTCCTGACGGCGGCCGAGCTGAAAGCCATCAAGGCCGGGCTCGCCACCATCGGCGCCGAGATCGAGGCGGGCACTTTCACGTGGAAGACCGAGCTCGAGGACGTCCACATGAACATCGAGGCCGAGCTGACCCGCCGTGTGCCCGCCGGCGCGAAGCTCCACACCGGACGTTCCCGCAACGACCAGGTGGCCCTCGATGTCCGTCTCTGGCTGCGGGACGAGATCGTCGCGCTGCTCGACGAGGTCCGGACGCTCCAGCGCACGCTCGTGGACCTCGGCGCGGCCAACGCCTCGGTCATCATCCCCGGCTACACCCACCTCCAACGCGCCCAACCGGTCTACTTCGCCCACCACCTCCTCGCCTACGTCGAGATGCTCGATCGCGACCACGGGCGCCTCATGGATTGTTTCGACCGCGCCAACGTCTGCCCCCTCGGGTCCGGCGCCCTGGCCGGCAGCACCCTGCCGCTCGACCGGGAGCAGGTGGCCAAGCGGCTCGGGTTCGTCGACAGCGACGGCAAGCCGCGGGTCACCCAGAACTCGATGGACGGCGTGAGCGACCGGGATTTCATGGTGGAGTTCGCCGCCGCCGCCGCGCTCTTGGCCGTGCATCTCAGCCGGTTGAGCGAGGACGTGATCCTCTGGGTGAGCAGCGAGTTCGGGTTCATCCGCATCGCCGACGCCTACACCACCGGTTCGTCGCTGATGCCCCAGAAGAAGAACCCGGACGTCGCCGAGCTCACCCGCGGCAAATCGGGCCGTGTCATCGGCAACCTCATGTCGCTCCTCACGCTGCTCAAAGGGCTGCCGATGACCTACAACCGGGACCTCCAGGAGGACAAGGAGCGGCTCTTCGATTCCGCCGACACCGTCCGGCGCTGCACCCGCCTGATGGCCGCGATGCTGGCGAACACCACCATCAACTCCGCCGCCTGCGCTCGCGCCGCTGCCGATCCGCTGCTGCTCGCGACCGATCTGGCGGACTATCTCGTCGGGAAAGGGATGCCTTTCCGGCAGGCGCACCACGTGGTCGGGGCCGTGGTGGCGCTCGCCGAGAAGACCGGTCGTCCGCTCGACCGGCTGACCTTGGCGGACTTCAAAGGCGTGGATCTCGCCTTCACCGCCGATGTCACCAGCGTCTTCGACCTCGGTCAGGCGATGGCCCGCCGCCGGCTCACCGGCGCGCCCGGGACGGCTGAAATGAAGAAGCAGATCGCCCGTTGGCAGAAAAGCTTGGGCTAGGATCCTGCCGGATCCAGGTGCCTCGCGGAGACACGGAACATCTCCTTCGCCTCGCTCCGTCGGCACCTCCTCCCCTATGCGGTCCTTCACATCGCTCGGGTTTGTCTCTAAGGTCGGCACGTCTGAGACATCCCAAGGCCGAAATCCATCCAACCTGCGTCCCTTCGGCGCAAAGGCGCTCCGGTCCGCTGTGGCGGTCGTCCCGGTCCGCTCCCGGATCCGCCGGCGTGGACGCCTCACCCCGTCGCGTCGACTCCGGCGACCGATCGGCTTAAGACGCTCTCGAAGGGAAGCCGTCCTGACGAGCCATGGCTCCGTCCACCAAGAACCGGAACTGGGCGTTGGACTGCCTCCGGACGGCTTCCGTCCTCCTCGTGCTGTGCCGACACCAGCTCGGAGAACCGACGGGGCCAGGTGCCGCCGTGTGGGAGACCTTGAGACGAGGGGGCTGGATCGGGGTGGATCTTTTCTTCGTGCTGAGCGGCTATCTCGTCGGCGGGCTGCTGTTCCAGGAGCACCGGCTCCGCGGCAGCCTTGACTGGAAACGCTTCCTCGTCCGCCGCGGACTCAAGATCTACCCGACGTTCTATGTCTGGCTGGCGTTCTTCCTGGTCGTGTCCTGGGTCCACGGCAACCTCCCGCCGATCCGCGCCATCCTCGGCGAGGTGTTCTTCTTTCAGAATTACATCGGAGGGTTGCGCGACCACACTTGGTCGCTCGCGATCGAGGAGCATTTCTACCTTCTCTTGGTCACGACACTGGCCATCATGGCCTCCCGAAAGCGGCCGGCTTCCCACGCGTTCGGACGGGTACCGATCTTGGTGGCGGTCGTCGGGGTGCTCTGTCTCTTGCTCCGGTTGGCCACCGCCCGGTGGGTGACGGGTGCGGGAGACGCACCCAATACTTGGACGCACCTGCGGATCGATGCCTTGGCCTTCGGCGTGTTGCTGGCCCATTGGCAATCGTCGAAACCTTTGGCGATGGCCGGTTGGGTGCGGCCCCGTCGTCGATGGTTGATCTTGGCGGGGATGCTGTGCCTCTCTCCGGCCTTCGTCCTGCCGATCGAGACGGATCGATGGGTCCGGACGTTCGGGTTCACCTTCAACTACCTAGGATCCGGCGCCTTGCTGGTGGCATGTGTCGACCTCGGAGCCGGAACGGCCCCTTCCCGGCTCTGGAAGATGATAGCGTGGCTGGGTGCCTGGTCGTATCCGATCTACGTGTGGCACATGGAGGTCGTGCTCCGGGTCTACGCGGGGCTCCACTTGGCGGCGGGCTGGTCTGTCTGGTCGACCGCAGCGATCTCGGTGATCGCCAGCCTGTGCGTCGGCGTGGCTTTCGGCCGTTGGGTCGAAAGGCCGGTGCTGTGGTGGCGGGACCGCTTCTTCCCGTCCCGCAACGGAGACCGCCCCGTCCGGTCCGGGGCGGAGACATCGTGACCCGGAGCCTATCGACGTCCTGGCTGCTCCACGTGCTTCCGGGATCGCGCCCGGTTCGCGCCCTGCGGGATCCACAGAGCGTCGCGGCCCTTCCGAGTCGGGCACATCTTGGAGCTCCCCCCTGTTCGGCGGCGAGTTCGTTGGTGATGGCGTGCCGAATGGACGCGCAGGATCACGTGAAACGCCCTGCAGAGAATGACTTGGGCGACGACCTCGCCGGGATCTCGACCACGTTGGGTTTCTCCGCTGTCTTCGAGCTCGGGGCAGTGTCGAGATGCGTCCGGCCCTTTTTTTTAAAAAACCTTGCTCTAATGATGAGAACCGGATACTGAAGAGGTGTCCGGTGCGGTTTGAGTGCAGCCAATAAATTTCTCAGCAAAATTGTTCATGAACATGAAATCCACACTTAGCACGCTGTCCGCGCTGGCTGTCATTTGCCAAGCTTCGGCGGCCACGTTCGTCACCTCGGCGCCGGCCACTGGGTCGGCCACGGGTGATTACACCACTCTTTGGGAAGCTTCCGGCGCGACCTCGATCGCGGCATTGGGTGCCTACAATTCCGGTTCGACCGGTACGGTGGGCAATCCGTTGACTGTGAGTTTGTTCAACTTCTCTGGAAGTTTGATTGCCTCTGTGGTGGTTTCGGGGTCGGGAGACGGCGCCATCGGTTCGTTCGTCTATAAGAATCTGGACACACCGGTTGTGTTGAGTGGCGGTAGTTACTACACCCTTTCGGTCAGTGGATTCACTGGAGCTGCGCCTTACAATAATATCACCTTGGGCTCGTTTGCTGGTGCCTTTATCGGCGGTGGCGGTTATGTCGGCGGTCCCGTTTTCGGGAACGGCGGCGGCGGTGGCTTCACTGAGGGAAACCCTTCGTCCTTTGCCGCGGGTAGCTTCTCGACCACGGCTGTATCTGTCGTTCCGGAGCCCGAGACCTATGCGATGCTCGCTGGTCTCGGATTGGTCGGCTTCGGGCTGTATCGCCGCTGCCGCAAGTAAGCTTCCGATGCTTTTTCAAGGCGCGACCGCGAGGTCGCGCTTTTTTCTTTTCACGTGAGCGATTGGTCGCCCCGCACGTTGGTGTTGCCGGCTTCGTTCCTAG
>JANNAJ010000369.1:0-5212 GCA_031384285.1 Verrucomicrobiota bacterium | reverse complement strand
CGTCCGGATTCAAGATCAGCGGAATGTGCCCGTACCGCGGGGTCTCCACGCCAAAAGCCCGGAACAACGCGATGTGCTTGGCCGTGTTCGTCAGATGATCCTCGCCCCGGATCACGTGGGTGATGCCCATCTCCAGGTCGTCCACCACGTTCACAAAGTGGAACACCGGCACGCCGTCGCTGCGGACGAGCACCCAGTCGGGATCCAGCGCCTCGCGGTCGGTGAGCGGACGGACGACGTCGCCGACGACAAGGTCGGGGATGGTGACCGGGTCGCGGGTCATGCGGAAGAACAGCGCGCCGTCCTTCTCATAGGCGTGGCCGGCGGCCTTCAGCTCCTCCGCGCGACGGCGGTACACATCGCCGCGACGGCTCTGGAAATAGGGGCCGTGGGCGCCTTTCACCGGGCCGTCGGCGTCGCCGGTGAGAGGACCTTCGTCCCAGTCCAATCCGAGCCATCTCAGGCCGGACAGGATGACGTCCACCGCCGCCTGCGAGTTGCGGGCGTTGTCGGTGTCCTCGATGCGCAGGACGAACGTGCCGCCGGTGCGGCGCGCGTACAGCCAGTTGAAGAGCGCGGTGCGCGCGCCACCGACGTGCAGGTACCCGGTGGGCGACGGGGCGAAACGGACGCGGACAGGAGCGGACATGGGCCGGGGAAAATACGGGACGCGCCCCGCATCGTCCACGCCTCTTGCGTCACGGTTGCAGCTCGCCGTTCCACACCGTCACCGCGCGGCCGCCGAGGAAGACCCGGTCGCCGGCGACACGGACGCGCACCTCGCCGCCGCGGGCGCTGGCCTGCCACCCGCGCATCTCGGTCCGGCCGAGCTTCGCCGCCCACCAAGGCGCGAGGGTGCAATGGGCCGAACCGGTCACCGGATCCTCGGGGACGCCCACCGATGGCGCGAAGAAGCGCGAAACGAAATCGTGCTCCCCGCCGCCGCGCGCGGTGACGATGACTCCGCGTGCCGGCAGTCTCGCGAGCCCGGCAAGGTCGGGCCGCAACCCGCGGACCGCGGCTTCGTCCGACAGTTCGCAGAGATGGTCGTACCGGCTTCGGCCGACGTGGACCGGGACCGCTCCCCGCGCTTCGGCCAGGCGGGCCGGGATCCGGGTCGGCGCGGCGGGACACGACGGGAAATCCATCTCGATCCACCCGTCGCGCCGGGTGCAGACGAGCTCGCCGCTCTCCATCGTGTGGAAACGGGCGGGCAGGCCGTCTCCGAGCCGGCCGGAACCCCAGAGCACGTGGGCGCTGGCCAGCGTGGCGTGGCCGCAGAGCGCGACCTCGACGGTCGGCGTGAACCAGCGCAATCCCCAGCCGTCGGCCCGCGGCGCGACGAACGCGGTCTCGGACAGGTTCATCTCGGCGGCGACCTTCTGCATCCAGACCGGATCGGCCGGCGCCGGCAGCAGGCAGACGGCGGCGGGATTGCCCTGGAACTTCTCGGCGGCAAAGGCGTCCACGACGCAGATGGGCAGGCTCATCGCGGTCGAGGTTCCGGTGCGGCCTCGGCGCTTCCAAGCCCGAAGTCCCGTGCGCGGACGTAGCCGTTGGCCGACCACCACTGCCGCGTCGCGCACCCAGCCGATCGCCGGGAGGCGGCCTCAAAGATGCAGGCCGGAGGCTTGCCAGACATCGTCCGGGGGTGAGCGACAGCGACACCCCCGGTGACAGACGATGAGACAAGCACCCTGGAAGCGGGCTGTTTTGTCGCAGCGCGACAAAACCCACCGCGGTAGAAACCCGCGGTAGAACGGCTCGCGCTGCGAGCCGTGGTCTGGCCGGTTGAACGGCTCTTCATGGGACCGCTCATCCGGATCCGACCCCGGGGCTCCTGGGTCGGGACCTGCCGACGTCGCGTTGCGGGCAAAGGCGACAAGCTTGGTCTTGCCCTCGGCGGCGCAGGCCGGATGCTCCGCGGCTCATGTCACGGATGCTGAAATCCTCGGGCGCGGTCGGAGCGGCTACGCTCATCAGCCGCGTGCTGGGTTTCCTGCGGGAATCGGCCTTCGCGGCGTTCATGGGCGACGGCCCGGTGGCGGATGCCTTCATCTTCGCGATGCAGGTGCCGAACCTGTTCCGCCGGCTGCTCGGGGAAGGCGCGCTCACGGCGGCGTTCATCCCCATCTTCAAGGACAAGGAGAAGAACGCCGGGGAAGCGTCCATGTGGCGCGCGGCCAATGCCGTCATCTGCGCCCTCCTCCTGCTCAGCGCAGGACTCGTGCTGCTGGCTTGGATGGGGTTGACCGGAGCGCTGGCGCTCATCCCGATGGGGCTGGACCGCGAGCTGATCGTGCGGCTGCTCCGCGTGATGTTCCCCTACGTCGGACTCGTGTGCGTGGCGGCGGTGTTCATCGGCATCCTGAACGCGCGCGGCCGTTACTTCATGCCGGCGCTCGGGGCGACGATGCTGAACGTCGCGATGATCGGCAGCGTGTTCGGGCTGGCACCGCTCTTCGGGACCCAGCTCGAGACGCAGGTGTTCGGGCTGGCGTGGGGCCTTCTCCTGGCCGGCTTGGCGCAGGCGGCGTTCCAGATCCCCGGACTCTGGGCGGAAGGATTCCGTCCGCGCTGGGTGACGCCTTGGACCGACCCGACGGTCCGCGAGGTCGTGCGGCGGATGGGGCCGGCGACGCTCGGTGTCGCGGCCTACCAGATCAACATCCTGCTCACCCAGGTCCTGGCCGTGACCGAGGGCAAGCAGATCGTCGCATCATTCGACTACGCCGTGCGCTTGATGGAGCTGCCGCAGGGCGTCGTGGGCATCTCGCTCGCTACGTACCTGCTGACCGAGCTCAGCGGGCTGGCGGCGGAGAAGAAGTTCCCCGAGTTCCGTTCGGCGCTGCGGGAAGGGATGCTGCAGATGGTCTTCATCAACGGTCTCGCGCTCGTGCTGCTGGTGGTCCTCGCCGGGCCGATGGTCCGGCTCCTCTTCGAACGCGGGATGTTCTCGCCGGACGCCACGGACCGGGCTTCGTTCGCGCTGCTGTGCCTCGCGCCCGGGCTGCTGTCGTTCTCGCTCAGCAACATCGTGGCCCGGGCCTTCTACGCGCTCGGGGACACCAAGACCCCGATGCAGATCAGCCTCTTCTGCCTCGCGGTGAACCTGATCCTCGTCTTCCTGCTCGTCGGCCCGATGCGGCAAGGCGGCCTCGGTGTCGCGAACACGCTCAGCGCGACCCTGAACGCATCGCTCCTGCTCTACGCGCTGAAGCGCAAGCTGCCCAAATTCGGCCTGCTCGACATGCTCCCCGGCCTCGGCTCGGTGGCGGGCGCGGCCGTCCTCGCGGCGATCACCGCGTGGGGTGCCAACGCGCAGTGGGACCGCTCGTTCGGCCACGAGCATCTGATGCAACGCGTCGGCGCGGTGTTCGTGCCCATCGCGGCGGCCGGCGCCGTGTACATGACGGTGGCGTTGTGGCTGAAGGTGCCACAAGCCGCCGCGATGCGCGACCTGGTGCTAGGGCGGCTGCTTCGCCGCGGCGCCAAGCCGCCCGCGGCACCGCCTCAGACCCCGGCGACGTGACCGTCTCCGACCGGCACGTTCCGTCGCGGACGGGCCCGCCCTGAAGCGGCGGACCCGTCGAGAGCAAAGACAAGCGATGTGCGGAAGGTCACCGCGCCGCGATCTTCGCGGCCGGCACCTTGTGGATCGTGTGCCAGACCTCTTGCTGCACCTCGGCGCCGTCGGCCGCCTTGAGGTTCAGCTTCACGCGCTGCTGCATCACCGGGATCACGTCCTCGAGTCCGAGAGACAAGGTCTTGCCGTCGGCGCTGAGCTTCGCGGAGCGGACCTCGACGCGGTCGTGGCCTTTCTGCTTCGGGTTCTTCACCGAGAACTCGGGCGATCCGTAGTGCTCGGCCCAGTCGTAGTTCCAGCGGTCCACGCCGTAGTTCTGGAGATCGGCGACGCTCGCGCGGTCCAGCGGACGGGTGAAGGTCAGCTCCACGCCGTCGGCTTTCACCCGGAGGTCGCGGACCATGTCGACCGCCTTGCCGGTGTAGCGGACGCGATGGAAGGCGCCCTGCTTGGCACCGTTGCTCTGCCAGACGACGAGGCCGCAGGTATAGAGCTGGCCGTCTCGCGGGCTGAAGCGGCCGCGCATCACACCGCTGTCGAACTTCAACGGGAAGCGGACGAGCCCTCCCTGTTCGATGCCGTCCACCGTCTCGTAGAAGCATTTGAACAACGCGCTCATGCCGTAGCTGGTGTGGAGCAGGTCGCCCTGGAACGGGCCCCACTTGCCCGACGTGACCCAGAACTGGCCGCCGCTCGAATTGTCGATGTTCTTCGGGATCCAGAAGAGCGGTCCGTCGTAGCCGTTGGTGTGCGGGGTGGCAGTGTGCGCGGTGAAGACGTGGCCGTAGAAACCACCCGGCTTCATGAGGTTCACGCGGCAGGCCGGCACCCAGTTGCCCTCGTTGTCGCTGGTGGTGATCTCGTCGTGCGGGCCCATGCCGATGCCGTTCGGCGCACGCAGGCCGTTGGCCACGATGTCGAGCTTCTTGCCGTCCTTGCTGACCCGGAGCAACGTGCCGTGGTGCGGGACCTTGGCCCAGCCGAGGTTGCCGCCCTTGTTGAAGTAGAAGTTGCCCGCGCGATCGGTCTCCAGCCCGAGCACGAACTCGTGGTATTCGGGCGTGATGGTGATGTCGTTGTTGAAGCACTCGTAGAAATCGGCCTCGCCGTCCTTGTCGAGGTCGTTCAGGCGGTACAAACCGTCACGGCAGGTGACGTAGACCTTGTCGTCCACGATGCGCAGACCAAGCGGCTGGAAGAGGCCGGTCGCGAAACGCTTCCAGGTCAGTTTGCCGAGCGACGAATCCAGCCCTGAGACGATCCAGACGTCGCCGCTCACCGAACAGAGCGAGGCCTTGCCGGCGTCCTTGAAGAAGTCCATGCCGCTGAAGCGAAGCCACGATTTGTACGGGTTGTCGTCGGGCGGGGTGATGGTGTCGGACACGTACGGTCCATCGCCGCCGCTGGTGGCCAGCTTGCCCTGCGTGACCTGCGGAGCGCCCCAGCGGGCCGGGCCGCCCTTGGTGGACTTGCGGAGGTCGGTGATAGGCGCGGCGATGGCTAGTTGGTCACCTGTGCCGGCACCATTGCTCGCATCGCCGCTCCAGAGAGCGAGGCGAAACGGACGTTGCGCCTTCGTCTTCGCCAAACGAAGGATCGCGCGCCCGTCGGGGGTGAAGTCCCAGG
>JANNAJ010000341.1:0-2208 GCA_031384285.1 Verrucomicrobiota bacterium | reverse complement strand
CACCAGGAGCATGGCCGGTAGCTTTTTCCCGGAGGCCTCCGCCGGCCGGCCGAGATACGCGAAGACCTGGGTGGGTTTTCCGTTCTTGGGCGCGCCTTCGTAGTAGATCTCTTCGGTCTGACCGATGCGGGCCCCGGTCGTCGCGACGGGCGTGCCCTGGATCAGCGAAACGTCCCACGGACCTGTGGCGCGGGGCATCCGGGAGCCCGTTACACAGCCGGTCAGGAGCAGGACGAGGGACAGGGCGCAGAGCAGTTTCATATCAGGGAAAGCTGCTGAGGCTTGGCCATCCGACAGCGCCCGTCCATCCCGATCGAAGCACTCGGACGGTACCGACGCTCCGGACCGCCCCGGACCCACGTCGCTTCGATCCGAACCCTCGTCCGTTCAGCGACCGCCTTTGCAGTGCGGACAATTGGCGGCATGGGCGAAGCGGGCGCGGAGGTAGTCGGTGTTCGCCGAGGCGGACTTCGGGGCATTCGCCTCCATCGCCGCCTGCATCTCGCGCAACATCTCGGTGAAGGTGCGCGGTTGCCAGCCGTGGCGTTTCTGGGGCGCGAACTCGATGCGCGCGTCGGCTGCCGGATCGGCGCGCTTCAGGAACTCGTCGAGCCGCCGCACACCGCCGTCCAAGAAGTAGTCGTCCGCATCGCCCACCCAGACGTGCAGCTTGCCGCGGAGCTGCGGACCGACCTTGGCCCAATCCCGTTCCAGCACGAGACGCAGGTCGTACTTCTTCCAATGCTCCGCCACCGATCGGTCGATCACGCCGGTGCGCGCGTCCCAGATGGGCTTGGGTCGTCCGTCCGCGCCGCGCGGGCTGTAGGCGGCGTTCCACGAGCCCCATTGGCCGCCGGACATCGTGTAGCTGTCGCCGAGGCCGCGGACGTTCTCCTCCTGCGTCTCGTGCCGCATGGAGAACTCGGTGTCGCCCGACAGCGTCCGGGCGCACGGGCGCTCGAATCCCGCGGCGTTGATGAAGGCGTTGGTGTCCGAATAGAGGTCCACCAGCTGGACCGCGCGGAAATCCGCGGGATCCGGATAGCCGCTCCAGCAGCCGCCGAACTGGTCAGGATAGAAGACCTGCAATGCGAGCGAGACCCAACCGCCGGTCGAATCTCCGGTGGTGAACCGTGCATGGGGTTTTCCGACGCAGCGGTAGGCGGCCTCCACATAGGGGATCAGTTCCTCTATGAGCGCCTCGCCGTAGGGCCCGTGGTTCGCGGAATCGACCTGGTACGGATCGCCGAGCGGTCCCGCGCCGTCGAGCTGGAGCAGCACGGCGCGTGGCATGTCTTCCGCGAGCCAATCGGTCCGTCTTTTCGCGCCTTCACGGAACTCGCCGGCGACGCCGCCGTAGCGCGTGCCGAAACCACCGATGCGCACGACCAGCGGATACCGCCGGGTGGGCTCCTTGTCCCAATCCTTGGGCAGCACGATCCCGGCGCGCAGGTACATCGGGCGGTCCCAGAAGCGGCTGAGCTTCTCCGAGCGCAGCTTCACGAACTTCACCAGGTCGGTGTCCGGCGGCAGCGATTCCTCGGGCAACCGTTGGTCCAAGGTGAGCTTCACCGCCCGGGTCTTGGCTGGATCGAGATGCACCCGGACGGCCTTCGAATAGAAGTTGCCCGGGGCATCCGTCAGCAGGAGGTCGCGGTTGGTCGCCAAGACCGCTTGGACGAAGTAATCGCCGGCCGGCAGGTCGCCGAGAGCGCGCAGCGGGAAAAGAGCCGACTTCAGGTCGAGCGTGGCGGTCCGGCCGGCGGCGAACCGGTCCACGTCGCGGCCGAGGACCGGTGCGGAATCCATGCCGGTGCGGCCGATGGCCAGGCGCGGCTCGGGCGGATTCGTCGATCCCAGCACGACAAAGAGCCGGCCGCTGACGGGAGCCGACGAGACCTCCTTGGCCAAGCCGACCTCGAAGCGCAACGAGGTCGCCCGCGGGGCGGGCGGCGGCGCGACCAACGCCGGATTGGCGAAGGCGCCGCCGAAGAAGGCGGTCGCCGAGAGGAAGGCTGCGGCCGCGAGCTGCTTCAACATCCGCGCAGGCTGTCGGCCGGGCGCTCTCCGGTCAAATCCCGCGAACGGGAGCGGGAGCGGGAGCGGGAGCGGACGGCGGCGATCCGAAGAGGATCCCATCCTCGTCCGCCGCGGCCACGAAAAAGCCGCCGGAGGAGGACCTCCGGCGGCTGTCGGTCGGGCCGGACG
>JANNAJ010000339.1:0-3940 GCA_031384285.1 Verrucomicrobiota bacterium | reverse complement strand
GGTCTGCCGACGTCGGAACGCAGCTGCGCCCCCAGGCAGTTGCACGAGGCGGAGGGAGTCTTCCTCACGACCAGTTCGCTGGAGATCGTGCCGGCGATCCGGCTCGATGGGGACCCGCTCCGCAGATCGCCGGTCACGAAGCGACTCCATGAAGCCTACCGCAAGGCGGTCGTCGACCTAGCCGACCGTGCCTGAGCGGCGCGCGTTCACGGCTCAGAACTGCTTCAGGAACCGCACGTCGTTCTCGTAGAAGAGGCGGATGTCGGTGATGCCGTAGCGGAGCATCGCGATGCGTTCGATGCCGAAGCCGAACGCCCAGCCGCTCCACACCTCGGGATCGTAGCCCACGTTCTCGAAGACCTGCGGATGCACCATCCCGCAGCCGGCGATCTCCAACCAGTCCTTGCCCAGTTTCTTCACCAGCGCGTTGGTGAAATCGATCTCCAGGCTCGGCTCGGTGTAGCTGAAATAGTGCGGACGGAAACGGAGCTTCACGTCGTCGCCGAGCAGTTCCTTGAACACGGCCTCGACCGTGCCTTTGAGGTCGCCGACGGTGACGCCTTTGTCCACGTAGAGGCCCTCGATCTGGTGGAAGGTGGGGTTGTGCGTGGCGTCCGCGTTGTCGCGGCGGTAGACGCGGCCCGGCACGATGATGCGGATGGGCGGCGGCTGCGACTTCATCGCGCGGATCTGCACCGAGGAGGTGTGGGTGCGGAGCAGGGGAAGCTTCGTTCCGCGTGGACCGGGTTCACCGCCGGCGCCCACGTAGAAGGTGTCCTGCGCGTCGCGGGCGGGATGGTCGGCCGGCGTGTTCAGCGCGTCGAAGCAGTGGTATTCGTCCTCGATCTCCGGGCCGTCGGCCACGGCGAACCCGAGCCGGCGGAAGGCCTTGATGATGTCGTCGGTCACCTGCGTGAGCGGATGCAACCGGCCGAGCGAGCGCCGGCGTCCGGGCAACGTGAAATCGGTCGGCTCCGTCGGCAGCGCGGCGCGGAGTTCCAGGTCGGCGCGTTTCTCGGCGACGACCGCCTCCATCTCCTGTTTGGCGGCATTGATCGATTTCCCGGCGAGGGGCCGGACATCCTTGGCCAAGGTGCCGAGCTCCTTCATCAGCGCGGTGAACTGGCCTTCGCCGCCGAGAAAGGCGCCTTTGGCTCGTTCGAGCGACGGGAGATCTTGGGCGGCGCGGAGCTCTTGGAGCGCGGCCTGTTTCACGGACTCGATGCGGTCGAGCAGGGACATGGGCGGGGAGGATTCAGGATCGGAGCGGCGGAAGCCAGCAGAACGAAGGCGCGGGGGGCAAAGCCAAGGAAAAAGAGAGAAGGAAAAGGGAACAAGCAGGACCCACCTCGCCAGGCGTTCGGTCCCTTTTCCTTCTTCCCTTTGCCTTTTGCCTTTTGCCTTTGCCGCGCTGCCTGCGGCTCCGGGCCCTGACAAAGAAAAAACGGGCGGCCGATCAAGGCCGCCCGTCAAGAAGGTGGGGCTGGTGCGAGCCTCAGGCCGCGGCGGGCACGGCCGCGGCTGCGGCGGCGACCTTGGCCTTCAACGCGCTTTGGGCGAGCTCGATGAGCTTGGTGAACGCCGGGGCGTCGGTGGCGGCGAGGTCGGCGAGGGCCTTGCGGTCCAGTTCGCACTTCGCGGCCTTGAGGCCTTCGATGAAGCGGCTGTAGGTGATGCCGCCGGCACGGGCCGCTGCGTTGATGCGGATCTGCCAGAGGTAGCGGTAGTTGCGCTTCTTGGTCTTGCGATCGCGGTAGGCGTACTGGAGGCCGTGGTCGACGGCATCGCTGGCGTAGCGGTAGAGCTTGCTCCGCTTGAGGCGATAGCCCTTGGCCATCTCCAGCATCCGTTTACGGCGACGGCGGGAAGCAACTGCGTTAGTGACGCGCATGGTCTTGGATAAATGGGGGGTTCAGCGTTGGTTCCGGATCAGTGGCTCCAGGGGAGGCTCTGCTTGATCTTGTAGACGTCGGTCGGGCTGAGCACGAAAGACTTGCTCAGGCGACGGCGACGCTTCGAGTTCTTGCCGGAAAGAAGATGGCGCATGCCGGAATGGCGAGCCATCACCTTGCCGCCAGCGGTGATCTTGAACCGCTTGGAGACGGATTTCTTGGTTTTGATTCCCTTCGGACGACGCATAAATAGCCTTCGATTGCCTTCGTAAAAGAGCGCGCAGCATAGGAACCAGCGCCTTCGGTGCAAGGGATTTTTGTTGTGCACATCGGTTGGCAGCTCCGGGACCGCCCGCTAGCTTCGTCGGATGTCGCCTCGCAGCCGCCCTTTTGCCATCGCCCTGGCCGTGCTCGCGACGGCGTGGGGGTTGGCTTTCGGCGGCTTCAGCCTGGCCCGTCACCTCAAGCCGACGCCAGAGAAAGTCCGGGCGTTCCTCCACTCGGTCGATTTCTCCAAGCTGACCGGTCCGCAGCGCGCCGAGGTCCTCCGCAAGCTGGCCAAGATGCTCAACGCCATGACGTTGGAGGAACGCCGCGAGGCGCGCCTCGACGGCGAGATGGCCAAGTGGTTCGCGGCGATGACCGACGCCGAGAAGACCGGCTTCATGGAGGCGACCATGCCGTCCGGTTTCCAGCAGATGTTCACCGCCTTCGAGCAGATGCCCGCCGACAAACGCCGCAAGGCGGTCGACGATTCGGTGAAGCGGATGCGCGAGCAGCGCGAGAAAGCCGCGCTGGCCGGGCCCGACGAAGTCGCGTCCACCGACGCCGAGAAGCCCGCTGAGCTCCCGCCCGAGCTCCGGGAGAAGGCCGTGCAAATCGGGCTCAAGACCTTCTACGACACCGGCTCGGCGCAGATGAAGGCCGAGCTCGCGCCGATGTTGGAGGAGATGCAGCGGTCGATGGAGAGCGGCCAGCTCTTCCGCGAGTTGCGCCAACGCCGTCCCGGTCCGTGATGCGTCGAGGCGCCTTCACGCTCGTCGAGCTGTTGGTGGTCATCGCCATCATCGCGGTGCTCGCGGGTCTGCTGCTCCCCGCGCTCGGCAAGGGCACCGAGCGTGCCCGCGCCACTGCCTGCCTCTCGAACCTCAAGCAGCTCGGCATCGCCTTGCGAGGCTACCTCGACGAGAACGGCGGCCGCATGCCGACGATGCAGAACCGCCCTCGCGGCACCGCGCCGGTCCCGGAGGTCGGGATCGCGTCGGTGCTCTCCCGACACCTCGGGGGCGGTGGCGTGCTGCGGTGTCCGAGCGATCGCCAGCGGTTCTTCGAGGACACCGGGTCGAGCTACTTCTGGAACTTCCTGCTCAACGGCCAGCGCGCGGACGCGTTGCGGATCTTCGGCATGCCGGTCAAGGAGAACGGCGTCGCGCTCTTCAGCGACGCCGCCGATTTCCATGCGGCCCGTGGCCCGGGCAAAGGCAAGAACCACCTGTACGCCGACGGCGCGGTGAAGACATTCTTCGCGCTGGAGACGGAGCCTTCCCCGCCATGAACCGCCCATGATCCAGCTCGCCCGGGTGCAGAAACGTTTCGGCGCGCGCCTCGCGGTGGACGCCCTCGACCTCCACGTCCCGCGCGGCGCCGTCTTCGGCCTGCTCGGCCACAACGGCGCGGGCAAGAGCACGGCCATCGGCATGCTGCTCGGACAGGTCTGGCCCACCGCGGGCGACGTGAAGGTCTGCGGCCACGACGTCCTCCGCGACCGCGCGAAGGCCCTGGCCAAGGTGGGCGCGATCTTCGAGGCGCCGGTCTTCTACGACTACCTCAGCGGCAGGACCAACCTCGAGATCCTCTCCAGCTACACGGCCCCTACTTCACCCGCGCGGATCCGCGAGGTGGTCGCCTGGGTCGGCCTGACGGGGCGTGAAGACTCGAAGGTCCGCACCTATTCGCACGGGATGCGGGCCCGGCTCGCGCTCGCCCAGGCGCTGTTGCCGGGACCGGACCTGCTCATCCTCGACGAACCGACCAACGGCCTTGATCCC
>JANNAJ010000326.1:0-9544 GCA_031384285.1 Verrucomicrobiota bacterium | reverse complement strand
GTTCAGGCCTTGCCCGTTCAGGCCTTGCCAACGCCCTGCCGGTGCGACTTGGCGGAACGGCCGGTCGCGGAACTGCGCTACGAGCGGGCCGAACGGGCCGCCGACGGGCCGGGCGTCACTTGACGCCCAGCTCGAAGGTGACCGCGGCGCCCTTGCCGGCGGCGACCTCGATCTCCGCGGTGACCGTGCCGGCTTTCGCGTGGTTGGCCTCGAGCGTGTACTTCCCGGGAGGAAGGCCTTCGGGCAGGGCGAACTCGCCCTTGGCGTCGGTCACGGCGAAGAACGGGTTCTCCAGCACGTGGACGTACGAGGCCATCCACGGATGGACGTTGCAGGCCAGCTTCACGCCGAGCTCGGGCTTGTCGAAGACCTTCTCGTTCACCTGGCCGGCGCTGGCCTGGGCGAAGTTGAAGCCTTTGTTGACCTTCGGTGTGGCGGCCACGTTGTGCATGAAAGGGTCGGAATTGCGGACCTTGAAGGTCTGTCCGGCCAGCACCGCGGACACGTACGGCTCGTACATGCAGCCGATCTGGTCGATGAGCTCCGGTTCAGCGGCTTTGCCGGCGCCCGCCGGGGCGCTGACGATGCGGACCAAGGCGTAGCGGAGCCCGCCATCGGCCGCGGCGACGTAGTTGCGCGTCGTCGCGGGCGCGCCGGTGTGGGCCTTGCCGCAGTTCGCGTCGCTCTTCACGGCGCCGATCGATTTCTCGGCGGGCGGCGTCCCTTTGAGGACGACCTTGCCGTGGACCTTGCCGTCCGCGGTGGCCTTCACGTCGGGCGCGGCCACGGTCGCGACGGCCGCGGCGGCGGGCTTCGTCTCGGCCGGCTTGGCTTCGGGTGCCTTCTCCTCGACCTTGGCATGGCCTTCCGCGGCGTGGGCCGCCGGGGCGGCGTGCGCGCCGGGCACGGACTTGTTCACGACGACCACGCGCGGTTCGTCTTGGAGGATGGGGCGCGGACGGGGCGCGGGCTGGTGCGCGGACTCCTTCGACGGAGCGGTGGCGGCGAAGTAGATGGTGGCGACGGCCGCGAGCAGGAGCAGGGCGGCGATCAGGACCAGCAGCGGATCGGAAGCCGCGGGTTTGGAGTCAGGCGATTTCGACATGGCGGGCGGGAGGATTGCCGTTGCCGTCGGACGCGCAAGCCTCGACTCGTCCCGTGTCGGCGACGGTTCAAAACCGGATTTCTTGCCGGAACAAAAGCGGACAGGTGGTCAGAGGGTGAAATGGCCGAGGATCGGGGTCCAAACGTCCTTTGGTGGGAGTTCGAGGACCCAGAAACGGAGGCGTGGATGGAGCACGAGGGTGACGGTCTTGCGGAGAGTGGGGGTGATCTCATAGTTGCGGCCGTCGAAGTCGATGGTGTGGTCGTGGTTGACGCGCCGGGAGCAGCGCAGGGAGAGGTGGAGATCGAGAAGGGCTGCGGGCGGGGTGGGACGCATGCGGCCTTCGCCGCCCTGCGACTGGGCGTCCCAGATTTCGATGGGGACCTTGCCGAGGGTGCGGTTGACGGTGCGGTTCTGGCGGGTGATCTCCATCTGGAGGACCTCGTCTGACTGTTGCCAGGTCTGGGCGCGGGCGTGGGCGAGGAGGGTCACCAAGCGGCGCTGGAAGGTGCCGAAGCGGCGTTCGATCTTGCCCTTGGCCTGCGGGGTGGGCGCGACCAGATGGGCCGAGCCAAGGCCGCGGAGGGCGCGCTGGAACTCGCTTTTTGGGTCGCTGTGGTCGTGGCTGGAACTGGGCCCGAAGAGGCTCAGACCGTCGGTGTAGATGATCTCGGGCAGGCCCCAGGTCTCGAAGGCTTCCCGGAGATGTCCGAAGTGGTTCCAGGTCGTGTCCGATTCGACGAAGCGGCCCGCGAGGTTGAGGCCGGAATGATCGTCCACGGTGAGCAGCAGGGTCTGCTTTGCGGCGGCCGGCCACCATTGGTGGATGGAGCTGTCGTGTTGCCAGAGCTCGCCGATGCGGGCGCGGCGGAAGCGGCGATAGACCCGTGGCGGGCGCGCCGGCGAGGGCACGAGATGGGCGTAGCGGGCCTTGACGTGGGCCTCCACCGAGGAGCGGGCCCGGACCCATCCGCAGAGCCGTTTCAACTCATCGGCGACGAGCTGGTAGTTGGGCGGGTTCTGCAGCGGCAGGAACTCCAGGAGGAAGCGACGGGCCTCGGGCGGCCAGTCCTTGCGCCGGCCGCCGCCGCTGGGCTTCGGGGCGAAGCCGTCGCGCCCGCTGAGCCAAGCACTCCGCAACTCGTAGAGCCGGGAGCGGCTCACCCCCAGATGTGAGGCGGCAGTGGCGGCGTCGAGAGAACCCGCGTTGAAATCTTCGAGGACGCGGCGGACAAATCCGAGGGGATGGCGGTGGACCAGTTGCTTGTTTTCATGGCTGGCACCTTCCCCGCGCGGCGCCTCCGCAGCAACGCCAGCGCACAGCGGCAGCCTTGCCGGAGGCCTCCGCTACGCTCCGGCCTCCGGCAAGGCTGCACCCCCATCCCAATCCACCTTTGTTCCGTCTCTATCCGGTTTTGAACCGTCTTTGTCCGGTTTTGTTCCGGCCCCGACATGCCGTGTCTCCAAGCGGGCGTCGCGGCCCGGATCCGTCCTGTCCCCGCTGTGCGTGGAACCCGCTAGGCCGCCTCTTTGAGCAGCGCGATGAACTGCTTCATCGCGGGGGAGAGAACCTTGTTCTTCTTGTAGATGACGGCCAAGGGCCGGCCGATGGCGACGTCGGAAAACGGCACCGCGGCGAGGGTCTGCTTGGTGACTTCTCCAGCGACGGTCCCCGCCGGCACGATGCTGACGCCCGCCTCGATCTCGACGGCCCGTTTGACGGTCTCGATGTTGTCGAACTCCATCACGACGCGCACCGCGACGCCCGCGTCGCGCAGGACCTTGTCGACCGCCTTGCGGGTCGGGATGTCGGGCTCGAACCCGATGAACTTCTGTGTGTTGAGCTGGGCAAGCTTCACGGTCTTCAGCTTGGCGAGAGGATGCTTGGGATGGCAGATGAGCACCATCGGCTCCTCCCGGAGCGGGACGACCTCCAGGCGGTTGTCCTTGTTCGGATACGCCACGAGCCCGAGGTCCACCACGTTCCCCAGCACGTCGTCGTAGACCTGGTTGGCCCGTTGGTACTCCACGTGGACGTTCACCGTGGGATACGACCTGAGGAACCGTTTCAGGTAGGGCGGAAGATCGTGCAACCCGATGCTGTAGATGGTCGCGACACGGATCGTGCCGCTGACGATGTCCTTGACCTCCTGGAGCCGGTGCAGGAGCGAATCGTGCGTGGAAACGATCAGCTTGCTGTGCTCGTAGAGGAGTTCCCCCTCCCGGGTCAGCCGGAACTTCTTCTTGCTGCGCTCGATGAGCAGCGACTTGAGCTGTCGCTCCAAGGAGCTGACCTGTTGGCTCACGGCGCTCTGGGTCACGCCGCTGATCTGCGCCGCTTTGGTGAAGCTCTCCGTCTCGACCAGGTCGCAGAAGATCTTGAAGCTCTGGATCTGCATGGGCATAGCTAAACATGACCCCGGCGGATTGGAACCACAATTAGCCCGGCTCACGGCTTGGGATCGTGATTAGTAGGAACCACCAAGCGGGGTGACCGCGACGGAACGGCCGGCGCGTGCTTTGCTTGGGCGACCGGACGCATCCAGATCTCCGAGCTCGAGGTCGTTGCTTGAAGAACGGACCGGACGCGTGTTGCATCCCCCGCCATGAACCGCTCCTCGCAAGGCCGATCCCTCCGTCGTGTCCTCATCCTCGCCCGGCGCATGAACGCCGAGCAGGAAGGGCGTCTCGCTCCGGTCGTCGAGCCCGGCGCCGGCTGGAGCCGCCGCCACTTCCTCCGATCGCTCGGCGCCGCGGCGGCCTTGGCCGCGGTATGGCCCACGGCTGTGGACGCCGCCCCTCGCCGCGCGGCGCTTCCGCGAAACCCGCGCATCGCCATCGTCGGCGGCGGCATGGCCGGTCTCAACGCGGCCTATCAGCTCAAGAAGCGCGGCTTCGCCAGCACGGTGTACGAGTCCCGCAACCGAGTCGGGGGCCGGATGTTCACGGTCCGCGACACGTTCGGGACCGGGTCGGTCACCGACGTCGGCGCGGAGTTGGTCAACTCGAACCACGCCGAGATGATCGGCCTCGCGCAAGATTTCGGGATCGGGCTCTTCGACCGGCTCGCCGACGCCGCCGCCACCGGGTTCCCGTCCACCGTCTATCTGGTCGACGGCCAGGTGCGTGCCGAAGCGGATGTCGCCCGCGCTTTCCGCGAGCTCGCCCGCCGGATCGGCCGCGACGCGGCGAAGCTCGACACCAAGCCGGACCGCTACGCTCCTATCTTCGACAACTTGTCCGCCAAGGCCTACCTCGACCAGAACGCCGACGCGATCCCGGCGCCATGGGTCCGCGAGCTGATCGAGGAGACCGTCCGGACCGAGTACGGGGTCGAACCCGAAGGCGCCTCGTCCTTGGTGTTCCTCTACAATCTTCCGACCGTGAACGGCCAGGAGGTCGAGCTGCTCGCCGGCAGCGACGAACAGTTCCTCGTCGAGGGCGGTTCAGGCGCGATCACGGACGCCGTGGCCGCCCACCTCGGCGCGGCCGTCCGCACCGGCCACAGCTGCCGGAGCATCTCCAAGACGGACGACGGGTATCGCCTCGCGTTCACCAACGGGGTGACGGTCATCGCCGACATCCTCATCTGCGCGCTGCCGTGGCCGGTCCTCCGCCGCCTCGACGTGTCGGTCCCGTTCCCCGCCGAGTTCGGGCGTTTCATCGACGAGGTCGAGCTCGGCGCGAACGAGAAGGTCATCGCGGGCTTCACCGACCGCTTCTGGCGGACCCAGGGCCGGTTCGCGAACGAGTTCTGGTCCACCGAGGAGTTCGCCAGCGGCTGGGACGCCTCGCAACGCGCGTCGGCGACGGGCGGCGGCGTGCTCACGTTCTACACCGGCGGCGACGGCGCGCTCGCCGCGCTGCGCGGCTCCGTCAGCCAGAAGGCCGTCGAGTACGTCTCGACGTTCAGCAG
This sequence comes from Verrucomicrobiota bacterium, assembly GCA_031384285.1. GTDB lineage: Bacteria > Verrucomicrobiota > Verrucomicrobiia > Limisphaerales > UBA9464 > CAIVQB01. Next base: position 4,523 of record JANNAJ010000326.1, on the reverse strand, counting down.
CTACTATCCCGAGGCCCTTGCCCTCTATACGCGCAAGGCGCTGCGCAGCGGTTGGCTCACCGATCCGAACACGCTCGGCGCCTACGCGAACTTCGCGCCCGGCCAGACCACCCGGTTCGCGGCCTACACCTGGTACGAGGACCCCGCGGATCCGGCGTCCCGCCAGGAGGTCCGCTTCGGGAACGCCTACTTCATCGGCGAGCAGACCAGCTCGGAATTCTACGGCTTCATGAACGGCGCCGCCGAGACGGGCCGTCTCGCGGCGGAATCGGTGCTGCGTCAGCTCGGCGCGATCTGATCGCCCGAAGCATCGCCCGAAGCATCGCCCGATATCAGCGGCGCGCGGCGGCTCCGGTCGCCGCGCGCTTTCCATTGTTGGCGGAGCCACTTGCCCGGCACGGGGACGGCACCCGTCGGTCCGTCACTTCTTCGCCGGCGGAGCGTGGAAGAGGTCGTCGCTCTTCAGACCGGTGAGACATTCCAGCCCTTTCAACAGCCGGAAGAGGGCGAACATCATCACCGCCATCATCGGGATGGTGACGACCGGCCACTCGATCCAGTGGAGGCGTCCGATCTGCTCGGTCTGCGCGGAAGAACCAGGCGCACCGGTCACGATCCAGCGGGCGAGGAAGTAGTTCAGGATCCCGCTGACGAAGAACGTCGCGGCCAAGACCCACGAGGCCCAACGTAGAAGCGCCTCGAATCCCGGGAGGTTGCCGCGATCCGCCAGCGCCGCGCCGATCCGGTGGGTGTCGAGCACCTGCTCGTTGTAGAGCAGCGCCTTCACCAGCGGTTGGCGCGTGCGGAGGGTCATCGGGATGGCGAGGCCGATGAGCATCGGCAGCGCGGCCGCCTTCACCGCGAACCAGGTGTTGTCGAGCTTGAGCAGGCCGAGGCCGCCGGTGACCAGCGTGCCGACAAGGCCGATGATCGCGAAGACGTTCCATGTGCGCCGCTTCACGAGGTCGTACGTGCCGTAGGCCAGAGGGATGCTCAGCGCGACGACGAGCCCCCAGGCGGGGCCGAGCCGCGTCTCCTTGCTGAGCTGTGTGAGCACGACGCCGGGCAGGACCGCGTTGCAGGCGAGGTTCAGCCACACGTTCTCCTGCGGCGGGCGGGGCGGGGCAGGGGGGTCCACGGGGGCCGGGCTTGCGTCGGTGTTCATACGTCCAGAAAGTCGCGGAGCCTTTGCAAGACGACCCGTCAGTTCAACCTGTTTCCGCCGATCCCGCGTCCGCGGGCGGCACGGATGCCGTGGTGGTCCCGCCCGGCGTGCATTTCCGGATGCTGTCCCTGCTGTGGTGCCTGGTCTCGCCCGGCGCGCTGTTCCTGCTGCTCCGGGACCGCGAATGGATCGATGCGCCGGGCCTGGCCGCGGGGTTCCGGACCGTGCGGTTGGAACAATGGGTCGCGACCGCGTTGCTCGCCCTGCACGTGCGCTTCCTCTGGCGATGGTGGCGGGCGACGCGCGTCGCCGCGACCGGAACCAACTTGCCCGACGCCTGAACGCGCGCGACGGTGCCGCGCCTTCAGATACATCCCATGCCCCTCTACGAATACGAGTTGTGCGACGGCAGCTGCGCGGCGTGCGGCGGACGCTTCACCCTGCGCCGGCCGTTGACCGCGAAAGAACTCACCGCCTGCCCGGCCTGCAAGAAACCCATCCGGAAGCTCATCTCAGGATTCAACACCCCCAGCATCACCAAGCCCGTCTCGATCAGCGACGCCAAGAAGGCCGGGTTCGCCGTTCTCAAGCGGGTGAACAAGGGTGAATACGAGGCGCTCTGAACCGCGACTTGCCGCTTCCCAAAGCTGCCGGACGCGCGCAGGTTCGGCACGCTATGAGCTCCCTCACGGCCATCCGTTCCGCTGTCGCCCGCACCGCAGCGCGCCACCGTTGGTTGCGTGGATGGCAAGGCCTCTGGCGCGGGTTCCTCGCCGGCTCCTGCGTCTACCTCGCCGCTCTGGCGCTCTGGAAGCTGCTGCCGGTGCCGCATGAGGTCGTCTTGGTCGGGGCCGTCATCGCGGTCGTCATGCTTCCGATCGGTTTCTTCATCGGCTTCTGGAAGCAGACCTCCCCCGAGGAAGCGGCCCGATGGCTCGATATCAAGCAAGGCCTGCAGGAACGCCTGTCGACCGCGCTGGAGGTCGGGTCCCGGCCCGCTTCTGCCAAGCCCGCCCACGCGGCGTGGCAGGAACTGGTAATCGCCGACGCCACGACCGCCGCCGGGCATGTCGACCCGCGGAAACTTCTTCCCCTCGGTCTGCCGCGCCTATCGCGCTGGGTCGTCGGCGTGCTCGCCGTGGTCGCCGCGCTGGGGTTCGTCCCTGAGCTCCGCACCCAGGCCCATGTCCAGAAGAAGAAGGATGCCGAGGTCATCAAGGACACCGGCCGCCAGCTCCACCTCCTCACCAAGCGCAGCCTCGAACAGCGCAAGCCCGCGCTCGAGCCGACACGCAAGAACCTCGAAGAGCTGACCGAACTGGGCACGCGCCTCCAGTCCGCGAAGCTCACCCGCGAGGACGCCCTCAAGGACCTCGCCAAAGCCACCGACCAGTTCAAGCAGTTGGCCACCGAGCTCGCGAAGAACCCGGCGCTCCGCAAGATGGAACAGGCCGCGCGCACGCCGGGCGGCAACTCCGAGCAATCCCAATCCGCGTTGCAGAAGCAGATCGAATCCCTCCAGAAACAGCTCGGGGACAAGCCCGGCGACAAAGATGTCGCCGATCAGCTCCAGAAGGATCTCCAGAAGCTCAAGGACGCCGCCAAAGGGATGGCCGACAACAACTCGGCCGCCGCCAAGGCCGCGCGTCAGCAGATGTCGCAGATGGCGAAAGAGCTCGCCCGCAAGGCCGAAAGCCTCGGCATGCCGTTGCCCAGCCTCGACGAGGCCGTCGCCGCGTTGAACAACGCGCAGGTCGAACAGTTCCTCAAGGACCTCAACGTCGCCGAGCAGGACCTCCAGAAGATGGCCGACATGGCCAAGATGCTCGCCCAGCTCCAGCAACAGGCGGAGAAGACCGGCAAGGACCTCGCCGAACAGCTCAAGAACGGCCAAGCCCAGGCCGCCATCGGATCCCTGCAGAAGCTCATCGATCAGCTCAAGAAATCCGACCTGACGCCTGAGCAGATGAAGGCGCTCTCCGAGGAGATCTCCAAGGCCGTCAAGCCGGGGCAGCAGTACGGCAAGGTCGGTGAACATCTGAAGGCGGCGCTCGCCGCGTGCAAGAACCCGGGCGACGGCGGCAAGAGCGGCAACAGCGGTGCGTCCGCTTCGCTCGCCGCTGCCCAGAAGGAACTCCAGAACCTGATGGACCAGATGGGCGACGCCCAGTCGCTGATGGCCGCTCTGCAGAACCTGCAAAAGGCCCAGATGTGCGTGGGCAACAGCCAATGCTGGGGGCAATGCAAGAGCCCCGGGGGCGGCGGCTTCAATCCTAACGGCAAGAAAGGCGGCAAGGGCGTGGGCACTTGGTCTGATTCGAGCGCGTGGAGCATGCCCGACGGCATCAACGACCTCTGGGACAACTCCGGCGTCAACCGTCCCGACATGGCCGGCAAGGGCAACACGGACCGCGACCCGAACAAGCCGGACAACTTGGTTCCCACGAAGGTGAAAGGCCAGATCCAACCGGGCGGACCGATGCCCAGCATCACGCTCAAAGGCGTCAGCATCAAAGGCCAGAGCAAGGTCAGCTACACCGAGGCCGTGGCGTCCGCCCAATCCGATGCCCAAGCCGCCCTCAGCCAAGAGCAGGTGCCCAAGGCCTACCAGAATTCCGTCCGCGACTACTTCGACGACCTGAAAAAGTGAGCGCGGAGCGCCGGTCCAGGCCCATAGGACGGGTCGCTTCCGCACGTCGTTGATCCGGACGGCCGCCATGTGGGACGTAAAACCCACCTTGTTCCGCTCCGGGGTTCGTCGTAGCCGGGGCCGATGTGGATGCCGCCGCGGGCATGCTTGCACCGGCGATGTCCGTCCGCATACTCCGCGCGCATTCTGCAAAACACATGAACGCTCCCATCCGTGTCGCGATCACCGGCGCCGCCGGCCAGATCGGCTATTCCCTCCTGTTCCGCATCGCCTCCGGCGCGATGTTCGGCCCGGCCCAACCCGTCATCCTCCACCTCATCGAGATCGAGCCCGCGCTCAAGACGCTCAACGGCGTGGTGATGGAGTTGGACGACTGCGCTTTCCCGCTGCTCCAGGGCGTCGTGCCGACCGCGAGCCTCGATGAAGGCTTCCGCGGCGTGGATTGGGCGCTGCTCGTCGGCAGCGTGCCGCGCAAGGCCGGCATGGAGCGGAAGGACCTGCTCGGCATCAACGGCAAGATCTTCACCGGCCAGGGCCAGGCCATCCAGCGCAATGCCGCCAGCGACATCCGCACGCTCGTTGTCGGCAACCCGTGCAACACGAATTGCCTCATCGCCATGAACAGCGCGAAGGACATCGCCTCCGACCGCTGGTTCGCCATGACGATGCTCGACCAGAACCGCGCCAAGACCCAGCTCGCCAAGAAGG
>JANNAJ010000281.1:0-8607 GCA_031384285.1 Verrucomicrobiota bacterium | reverse complement strand
GATGAACATGCAGCAAGCCGCCGAAGGCCGTGTCGGTCTGGCCTTGGCGCTCACGGCCGGAGCCAACTTCAGCGCCGGCAACCTCGAGGTCGCGAAGCTGCGCTTTGCGGCCGTCGCCGGTCCTGCGGATTCCGCGGAGCTGAGCTTCACCGACGCCCCGGTCTTCCGTGAGATCGCGGCTCCGTCCGCGGAGACGCTCCCGAGCGCTTGGGTGGGCACATCGGTCGGGGTCGTCCCGGCGACGCTCGCCGTCAGCCAAACTCAGACGCCCGACGGCCCGGCCATCGTGCTGGCTTGGCCGGCCGCCTTGGCGGGAGCCGGGTTGGAGACCACCGATGGCCTCGACACTGCTTGGGAACCGGCGGCCGTCGCCCCGGTGGTGAAGGACGGGCGGAACACCGTGACGTTGCCGCTTAGCCATGCGACCGGGTATTATCGCCTCAAGCTGCCTTGAACGCCACCGGACCGGGTCGTGCTTGCGACCAAAGCGGCTGGCCGGCTGGCCGAACCATTACCTTCCAAGCTGACATGGGAGCACACCGACCGGGCGTATTTTTTCATCGTGGCCACCGCCGGTGCCAAGGTGCTGCCGGTTTGCAACCGGCAGGCCCCGTCATTGGACGGCTGCGGATGGGTCACGGGCGGGCGGTGCGGGCTGTGGCTCCGGCCGCAGACCGCCTCCGGGCACGCTGGGGACCGATCGGCGTCCGGCGTGGCCATGCCGACTGCCGGTTGCAAACCGGCAGCACTTTGCCCAGCCGCCGCCCGATAGCCGCTCGACACCACGCTGGCGCTCCGGTTGTTTGCCGAAGCCGCACGCCTCGTTCCACTCCATGAACGTCCTTCGTCATCGGTTTTCTCTTCTCTTCGTGATGCTCGCATTGGTCGCCAACTCTCGCGCAGTCGCCGCCGGGAACCGGACGGTCAGCTTGGGCGTGAGCGCGCTCTTACCGGGCGAGACCAAGGAATTCGCCGTGCTGCTCACGGCGACAGGCGAGGAGAACGCCGTCGCCTTCAGCCTGAACTACGACCCGGCGGCGCTGACTTTCGGCGGGGCGCGGACCGGGGGCGGCGCGCCGGATGCCGCGCTGAACGTGAACGCCCTGCAAACGGCCGGCGGCCGGGTCGGCCTCGCGTGGGCGTTGCCCATCGGGGCCCGTCTCAACGCCGGCTTGGTCGAGGTCGCCAAGCTGAGCTTCACCGCCCACGCGGCGGCGCACGGCCCGACGACATTGACCTTCGGGGACGCTCCCGTGTTCCGCGAGGTCGCCGACCCGTTGGCCGAGACGTTGCCGAGCAGTTGGGTGGACGCGTCGTTGCACATCGGCACCTTGGCGATCGGCATCACGCAGCAACCGCGCTCCGTGAACGGCGTGGAAGGCGACCGCGTGAGCTTGAGCGTGGCGGCCGACGGCGCTCCGCCCTTGAGCTATCAATGGTCCAAGAACGGCCAACCGGTCTTCGGCGCGACGGCTGCCGCCTTGGAACTGGCGTCCTTGTCCGAGTCCGACGCGGCGACTTACCGCGTGACGGTCGGCAACCCTTCCGGACAGGTCACCAGCGCGGACGCGGTGGTGACCTATGTTCCGGGGATCCGCGTCTTGGTGAACGGGGTGCCGGCGACGGGCCTGGTGTCTTCACCGGCCCCGGTGACCGTGGAGCTACGTTTCGGCCGCGCGGACTGGACCTTGCGCTTCACGCTGGACGGCTCGACCCCGAGCTTCGCCAGCGAGGTTTACCAGACGTCGTTCGTGGTCGGACAGGCGGCGGATCTGCGAGTGGCGGCGTATGCCCCCGGTCTTAGCGACTTCCGCTTGAGTCAGCCGGTGAATCTCCGCTTCAGCCAACCCCAGACGATTGTCTGGGGCACGCTGCCGAGCCTGCGCCATCTTGACAGCGCCGTGCTCGAGGTCACCGCGAGCAGCGGGTTGCCGGTCGCGCTCAGCGTGGTGTCGGGGCCGGCGACGCTGGCCGGGAACCGGCTGACCACCACGGGTGCCGGCGAAGTGGTCCTCCATGCGAGGCAAGCCGGTGACGCTCAATTCTCACCGGTGAGCGCCGAGCGGACGTTGGTGATCGGCAAAGCCCGGCAGACGTTGACCTGGCCGCCCGTCGCAGACCGCACGTTCGGCGACCTGCCCTTCGGCGTGGCCGTGCTCGCCGACAGCGGGCTGCCGGTGACCGTGACGGTGGTGGCCGGCAAGGCGACCATCGCCGGGACCGTCGTGACGTTGACCGGAGCCGGCACCGTCACGTTGTCGGCGACCCAGGCCGGCACGGCCGACCACGGGGCCGTGACGGAGACGCGGTCCTTCCCAGTGGCCAAAGCCGCGCAGACAATCTCGTTCCCGTCGGTATCGGACCGAGGTCTCACGCCGGGATCGTTCACACCGGTGGCGACGGCTTCGAGCAAACTGGCGGTGAGCTTCCAAGTATTGTCCGGGCCGGCACAACTGCTCGGCGGTGAAGTGCATCTCACCGATGTGGGCGTGGTCGTGTTGCGAGCCAATCAACCGGGTGACGACGATTATCTGCCCGCACCACCGGTGGACCGGACGTTCACGGTGCTTCAAGCGGCTCAGACCATCGCCTTCACGTCCGTGGCCAACCGGACCTTCAACGACCCGCCGGTGACGCTGGCAGCGACGAGCAGCTCCGGCCTGCCGGTGACCTTCCGGGTCGTGGGCGGCCCGGCCACGGTGAACGGAGCCACCCTGACGTTGACCGGGGCCGGCGCCATCGCGGTCGCCGCGGACCAGGCGGGCAACGCCAACTTCCTCACAGCCGTCAGCGTGACCAACACCTTCACCGTCGGCCCTGCCACCCAAACCATCGCCTTCGCGTCCGTGGGCAACCGAGTTTTCAACGATCCACCCGTGACCTTGGCAGCGACGAGCAGTTCTGGCCTGCCGGTGATCTTCCGCCTCGTGAGCGGGCCAGCGACGCTGAACGGAGCCACCCTGACGTTGACCGGGGCCGGCGCCATCGCCATCGCCGCGGACCAGGCGGGCAACGCCAACTACCTTCCGGCCCCCAGCGTGACCAATACCTTCACCATCGGCCCCGCAGCCCAAGCCATCGCCTTCGCGCCCGTGGGCGACCGGACTTTCAACGGCCCACCCGTAACGTTGGCGGCGACGAGCAACTCCGGTTTGCCGGTGACCTTCCGCGTCGTGAGCGGCCCGGCCTCGGTGAGCGGAGCCACCTTGACCTTGACCGGGGCGGGAGTCGTCGCGGTCGCCGCGGACCAAGCGGGCAACGCCAACTTCCTCCCAGCCGTCAGCGTGACGAACAGCTTCAGCATCGGCAAAGCGACTCAGACGATCACCTTTGCTCCGGTGCCGGATATGGACTACACGCTGGATCTGGTCCCTTTGGCCGCGACCACAAGCAGCGGCCTGCCCGTTACCTTCCGGGTGCTGAACGGTGCGGCGGTCGTGGACGGAGGCACCTTGAAGCTGACCGGTGTCGGCAGCATCACGGTGGCCGCGGACCAAGCGGGCAACACCGACTATCTGCCGGCCCCAAGCGTGACGAACCGCTTCACGGTGGGCAAAGGCGCGCAGATGATCAGCTTCCCACCGATTGGCAAACGGACCTTGGACGACCCGCCGGTGACGTTGGTCGCGACCAGCAGCTCCGGTCTGCCGGTGACCTTCCGTGTCGTGAGCGGCCCGGCCACGGTGAGCAGGGCGATTTTGACGTTCACCGGTGCCGGCAACGTGGTGGTGCAGGCCTCGCAGGTCGGCAACGATCTGTTCGAGGCAGCGACCGCCAGCCGGACCGTGGTGGTCGCTCCGGGCGCACCGTCCCCGTCCATCACGATCAACCGAACTCAGACACCCGACGGTCCCGCCATCGTGCTGGCTTGGCCGACCGCCTTGGTCGGAGCCGTGCTGGAATCCGCCGCCGACCCCGTCACGGCCCCTTGGACACCGGTGTCCATCACGCCAGCCGTGGAGGGCAACCTCAGCACCGTGATGGTGCCTCTCAGCGAAGTGACCAGATATTTCCGCCTCAAGCTGCCTTGAACGGCGTTCCCCGCGCTGGCGACGTCGTCGTCCGGTGAGTCTCATCGGCCGCCCTTGGTGACAAGGGCGGCCGATTGCTTTGGCCGGCACACTTCGCCCTTCGCGCCCTGCCCATCTCCGACCTAGGCTCGCGCCATGCGAATTCTCACCGGCATCCAGCCGAGCGGCGCGCTGCACCTGGGCAACTATTTCGGGGCCATGCTCCCCGCGATCCAGCTCCAGGACCAAGGCGAGGCGTTCTACTTCATCGCGGATTACCATTCCATGACGTCGCTCACCGACGCCGCGGCGCGACGCCGCTACACGTTCGACGTCGCATTGGATTTCCTTGCCTGCGGGCTCGATCCAGCGCGCTGCATCTTCTGGAAGCAATCGGACACCCCGGAGCACACCGAGCTCGCCTGGATCCTGTCGACCGTCACCCCGATGGGCCTGCTTGAGCGCTGCCACAGTTTCAAGGACAAGGTCGCCAAGCTCGGCGACGGCGAGGTCGGCTCGGTGAACCACGGCCTCTTCGCCTATCCGGTTCTGATGGCGGCCGACATCCTCCTGTACGATTCGAACATCGTCCCGGTCGGCAAGGACCAGAAACAGCACCTCGAGGTCACCCGCGACATCGCCATCAAGTTCAACCTGCTCTACGGCGACACCTTCGTCGTGCCCGAGCCGCGGATCCAGGAGTCCGTCGCCGTCGTGCCCGGTCTCGACGGGCAGAAGATGAGCAAGAGCTACGGCAACACCATCGAGCTCTTCGGCGAGGAGAAGGCCACGCGGAAGAAGATCATGGGTATCGTGATGGATTCCCGGACACCGGCGGAACCGAAGCCCGACGCGGAGAAGAACATCGCCATCCAGCTCCTCAGACTGGTCGCCCCCGCCGAGGTCGCGACCGACCTCGAGGACCGTTTGCGTGCCGGAGGGCTCGGTTACGGGGACCTGAAAAAGGCCTTGTTCGAGCGCTATTGGGAACACTTCGCCCCGGCACGCGCCCGCCGCGCCGAGTTGGCGGCCGATCCCGCGCACGTGCGCAAGGTGCTCGATGACGGCGCCGCCCGCGCCCGCGAGATCGCTCGGCGCACCTTGTCGCGCGCCCGGAAAGCGTGCGGCCTCGACTAAACGGGACCTGCCGCGGCATTTCGTCCGCCTCGGAGCCGGCGGCCGTCAGCGGGGCGGCGGGGCGAGGTTGCCCATGTCCACCGCGAGCATCCAATGGCCGTCCGGCGTGCGGTGCCAGATGCTGAGATACTTGCCCGCGCGGTCGCCGCCCGGGGCATGCAGCAGGTAATCGCCCCAGGTCCACGCGAGTTCGCCGCTCATCGCCGTCTCGCCGCCTTGGGGACGCCATTCAAGAGCGCCCGGCGGCATCCCCTGCATCCCGGCCCGGATGGCGTCGCGGCCGACGATCGGCGGCCCGACCGGGACCAGCTGCACCGATCGCGGATCCGTGTAGCGCGCGAACGCCTCTGCCGGCGGGATCTGCATCGCCAGCCTTGAGAACTCCATGTCCGCCTCCAGCGGCGTGAGCAGCGCCCCTGGAACCATCTTGGGTTTCGGTTTGGTCGCGCAACCGGCCGCCACGAGCATCGCCAGGAGAGACGGGAGGAACCGCTTCATTGCGATGGTCTAGCGGAGGTCGCGAAGTCGCGGAAGCCCGGACTCGCGTCCGCGATGCTCATCGGAGCGCTTGGGCGAAGAATCGGAAGGTGTCCGCCAGATGTTCTTCCCAATACGGCCACGTGTGCCCTCCCGTGAATTCTTCGTACACGTGCGCGATGCCGGCGGCCTCGAGCGCCTGGTGCAACTCGCGGTTCTCCCCGACGAGGAAATCCTCGGTGCCGCAGTCGAAGCGGATCGGCGGCAACCTGTGGCGGTTCCGCAGCAGGGCGGCGAGCACCGACCGGTCTTCTTCGGCATCGCTCCAAGCGTCGAGGCGCGCGCCGAGCAGCTCCCGGAACTGTTCCTTGTGCGTCGCCGATGAATGGCCGGAGACCGCCCGGAACCGGTGGGGATGCTTCCCGCCCAAGCGCAACGCGCCGAAGCCGCCCAGGCTCAGGCCTGCAAGGCACAGTGGCGACCGCGTCGAGACCTCCGGCACGGCGGCCGCGGCGGCCAGCGGGACTTCGTCTACGATCCAACGCTCGAAATCAGGAGCCGCCGTCCCGAAGGCCGGAGCCGCCATCTCTTCGGACGGCGCTTTCGCATCGTTCATCACCATCCCAAGATGGCGCCGTGGATCCTTGGGCAAGACGTGCGGGACGTAGCCGGAGCCGTCGCGCCACAGCCCATCGCTCGGCATCGCCAGGACCACCGGTGGTAGTTCCTTGGCCTCGATCATCCGCACGGCCGTCCGGTGCGCGCCGCCGTTGAACGCCCACGCCCAATGCGATCCGTACACGCCGTGCAACAGGATGACGACCGGTACGTCCTCCAGGCCGCGCACCTGCGGTGGGACGAACAAGGCGAGGTCCGCGCGGCCGCCGATGGCCGGGCTCTGGACGGTCACGAAGCGCAACCCTTCCACCTCGAAGCGCGGATCCGAGATCTCGACGGTGCGGAACATGCGCCGATGAGAACCACCGGACCGGACGGCGCACAGCGAATTCCCCGGTGCCATCGGCCGGGACCGGGCGTTCACCTGGCGATGCAGTAGAGCGAACGCTCGCCCCGCAGATACAGCTCGCCGTCCACGAGCGCCGCTGAGGCGCTGAAGCTGTCGTCGAGACGGTTCACCGCCAGCGGCGCGTTCTCGCTGTCGTGCTGGAGGACGACCGTCGTGCCGTCCCGGCCGGTCACGTAGATCCGGCCCGCCGCGCCGACGGGCGAGGCGAAGATGAAGTCGTTGATGCCTTCGAGCCGAAGCGGTTGGCCGCGGAGCTGGCCCGTGGCCGGGTCCAGCCGCACGAGCACGTTCTGGTTGTGGCGGAGATGGTAGAGGGTATCGCCGTAGAGCAGCGGCGAGGACACGTACGGCGTGAGCCGGCCGAGCTTCCACGCCACGTTCGTAGTGCCCGTGACATCGCCTTTGGCGCCGGCGAGCCGCACCGCCACCATGGATTGCTGATAGTAGCTGTTCCCGGCGATCAAGAGCCCGCGCCAATGCACCGGAGACGCGACGACGTTGTCGGTCAACCCCGCGCACTGCCAGATCTCCGCGCCCGTCGCGAGATCGTATCCGCGTACCCGGTGGGTGGCGCCCACGACGACCTGCGTCCGGCCTTCCACATCGACGACCAACGGCGTGGACCACGAGGTCTTCTCGTCGCGCGGGACCGTCCAGAGCTCCTTGCCGCTGCGTTTGTCGAATGCGCGGATGGACGAACCGCCCTCGTGGTCCCAATTGACGATGAGCGTGTCGCCGTGGAGCGCCGGTGAACTTCCCTCGCCGTGCGCGTGCAACGTCCGCATCCGGCCGAGGTCCTTCTCCCAGAGCACCGCACCGTCGAGGTCGAGGCAATACAGACCGCGCGAACCGAAGAACGCGTACAACCGCTCGCCGTCGGTGACCGGCGAAGCGGACATCAAACTGCCGGTCGTGTGGCCGCCCTCGTGCGGCCATTCTTCGCGGACCGTCTTCTGCCACAGGATCCGCCCGTCCTTGCGCGCCACCGCCATCGCCACGAACCGATGCCGGTGGGTGACCGGCACGCTGTCGTGGACGCCCGGCGCGGAATCGAAGACCGGTGCCTGCGTCTCGCCGGACGGAACCGCGGCGAGCAGGAAGACGCGGTCGCTGGCCACGATGGGCGACGAATGCCCCTTTCCTGGAAGGGGGATCTTCCAGCGGACGTTCTTCGTCTCACTCCACTCGACCGGCGGATCGGCGACCGGCGCGACGCCGTCGGCCATCGGTCCGCGCCACTGGGCCCAAGCGCGGGACAGGTCCGGCGCGGTGTCGGCACCTCCCGTCGAGACCCCGGCGATGAGGAACGTGAGCGCCGCGACCGCTTTGAGCCTTTGGATTGGAACGTCCAAGTTGATCATGATGGATCCCGGGTCAGGTCAGCTTGCCAACGGTGCGATCCGCGATGCGTCGGGATCACCGAAGACCGCGCAGCGGCCAAGGCCGGAGACCGCACCGATACCTGGATGACGACGATGCCGAACATTCTGAGCGACCCGATGAGGGTGGGACCGCCGGAGGGGTCGCGTTTGGCCATGAAAGGAACCTGCCCGAGGCGGCGTGCCTCTGCAAACGGGGATCATTTCGAGGAAAACGGGGACCTGACCGGGTGCGATCGGAAGTGGCGGGCACTCGTGGCCCCCGGTCCGCTGCGGCTTTGTCGCGGGTTGCACTCGGCACGTCGTCGGCAAGGCCCGCCCGCGCACCGCTCGCAGCGTCTGCGGGTCACAGATCGCCGATCCAGCAAGTCCGCTGCGACGCTACCTCCTCCGCCGTGCGTGCAACTCCGATCCCACGTAGGTCGCCGTGGGTGTTGGTTGGGCGTTGGACTTCCCCTGCCGGCGGCCGTTAGCTTGGGCGCGTGAAGTTTTCCGTCTCCGAGCTCACCCAGTCGTTGCTCGCCAGCTATCGGCGGCACGGCGGGATCAACCATCTCGACGGCGTCAACCTGCCGTC
>JANNAJ010000261.1:0-4796 GCA_031384285.1 Verrucomicrobiota bacterium | reverse complement strand
CTCGTAGGCCCCGTACTGGTCCACGACTTTCTGCGCCCGGACGTCGAACTCCTTCGCGTCGTCCGCGGTCCACCAGTCCTTCAGGTTGCCATCGGCGTCGAACTGGCGGCCCTGGTCGTCGTAGCCGTGGGTGATCTCGTGGCCGATCACCACACCGATGGCCCCGTAGTTCACCGCGTCGTCGGCTTCCGCGTCGAAGAACGGCGGCTGCAGGATGCCGGCGGGGAAGACGATCTCGTTCTGCGTCGGGTTGAAGTAGGCGTTCACCGTCTGCGGCGTCATCGCCCACTCGCTCCTGTCGACCTGCTTGCCGACGCGCGCGAGCTCGCGCCGGGACTCGGCCTCGGAGGCGCGCCAGATGTTGCCGAGGAGGTCGTCGCGGCGGACCTTGACCTTCGAGTAGTCGCGGAAGCGGTCGGGATGGCCGATCTTCTGGGTGAAGCGGTCGAACTTCGCGAGCGCCCGGGTCCGCGTGGCCGGGCTCATCCAGGCGAGCTTGCCGAGGCGGTCCTTGAAGACGGCGCGCAGGTTGCCGATCAGCTCGGCCATCTTCGCCTTCGAGGCGGGCGGGAAGTGCTTCTCCACGTACAGCTGGCCGAGCGCCTCGCCGATGTTGCCGTCGACGACCTTCGCGGCGCGCTGCCAGCGGGGTTCCGGTTGGGGCTGGCCGCGGAGCGTCGTCCCGTAGAAGGCGAAGTGCTCGCGCTCGGCCTCGGCATGGAGGAACGGCGCCGAATCCTTCACGAGATGGGCGCGGAGATAGGTCTTCCAGTCGTCGAGCGGACGCGTCTTGAGCATCCCGGCGAGCGTGGCGAAGAAATGGGTCTGGCCGACGACCACGTAGGGCAGCTTGGGCGCGCCGATCCCGGAGAAGTAGGCATCCCACGGCACGCCCGGCGTGAGCGCGGCGAGCTCGGGGAGGGTGAGCTTGTTGTAGTTGGCGTTCGGGTCGCGGCGTTCGACGCGTGTCTTGCTGGCCTTGGCGAGCTCGGTCTCGAACGAGAGCACGGTGGCGGCCTGGCGCTCCGCGGCGGCCTCGGTGTCGCCGACCTGTTTGAGCATGCGGACGAGGAAGGCGCGGTAGGCGTCGCGCTGCGGGGCGAAGCCTTCCGCGAGATAGTAATCGCGGTCGGGCAGGCCGAGACCGCCTTGCGCGAGGTCGAAGGCGTAGTGGCTGCTGTCCTTCGCGTCGGCCGAGACGCCCGCGCCGAAGGCGACGCCCGGGCTGCGGAGATGCCCTTCGGCGATCACGCGGAACAACTGCCGGGTGTCGCGGATGGCGGCGATGCGCTTGAGATCCTTGGCGAGCGGCCGGAAGCGCAACTGTTCCAGCCGGTTCGTGTCCATCACGGAGGCGAAGAAGTCCCCGACCTGCCGGCGCGGCCCGCTCCCGGCGGAGGATGAGCCGGCGTCCTTGGCCGCGCTCCCGAGGATTTCGCGGAGGAGGAACCAGTTGCGGTCCTGTAGCTCATCGAAGCCGCCCCAGCGGGATTTGTCGGCCGGCACCGGATTGGACTTCACCCAGTTGCCGGCGGCGAAGCGGAAGAAATCGACCGAGGGATCCGCGGTGCGGTCCATGTTGTCCACGGAGAACCGCGGGACCTTCGGCGTCCCTTCGGCGGCAGTCAGGACGCCAGTGGAGACGGCCAAAGCGAGAGTCCAACCGGCGATGGATCGGCGAAGGTGCATTTGCCGAGGACTCTACCGATGCCGCGCGGGATGGCGAGCGGGGACCTGCGGCCGGGGCGGTGCGGAGGGAGCCGGTGCGCACCGGGCCGACGTCGAAGAAAATTGCATCCGATCCGGTCCGGACGGCGGATAACGGAGCGGATGCCAGGCCACGACGAATGCTGTTCCTCGTCGGCGCCCGTCGGCGCTGGCCACCCCGCGGCCGTCTCTGGCGCGTCCGAGGATTTTGTGGGAGGGTACCCGGTGCGGGTGCCTCCAGCGCACCTGCTCCGCTTACCGATCATGAAACCGTTGCTGCAGAACTTCTCGTTTCTCGTCCTGTTCCTGTGCGCTTGTCTGCGCACCGATGCCCGGCCTGCCGGCGGGCCGCCGGGGCTTCCGGCGCCTTCCGCGTCGATCACCATCGATACTCCGGCCGCCGGGAGCGAGTTCTACGCCGGCGCACCGATCGTGATCCGCGCGACGGCGGTCGATCCAGCCGGCGCCATCCTGCGCGCCGAGTTCTTCGACGGCGACACGCGCATCGGTGTCTCCGAGATCGCCACCTTCGCGCCGGTCCCCGCCGGTCAACCGGTGCAGCACCACCACCTCTGGGAAGGCGCGCCGGCCGGCCCCCACAAGATCTCCGTGCGCGCGAAGGACGCGGCCGGCAACGGCGTCGCATCGCCGACGGTCCTCATCCAGGTCTCCAAGCCCAAGCCGGCCTCCATCCAGATCCTCGCGCCGAAAGACCTCCAGATCTTCGGGGTCGCCGAGGAGATCGCCATCACGGCCGAAGCGGTGGACCCCTTGGGTGTCATCCTTTCGGCGGGCTTCTACGTCGATGGCGAACTCATCGCCACCGCGACGCATGACCTATATCCGCCCTGCATCGATCCGCCCTGCCCGCCGCACAATTTTCTCCCCGTGCTGCCTGCGCCGGGCACGCCCATCCAACTCACGGCGACCTGGAGGAGTTTCGCCGAGGGCAAGCACGTCATCGAAGTCCGCGGCACCAACCTCACCGGAACCGTCGTCGTCTCGCCCGCCGTTCGGATCGCGGTGTCCCGGCCGCTCAAGTCCTCGATCACTTTCACCACACCGAAGGAAGGCGAGATCTTCCCGAACCCGGGCCCGGTGGCGATGGAGGTCACCACTGTCGACCCCGACAGCGAGATCCGCCGCGTCGAATTCTACGGCGACGAGAAGCTGCTCGGTGTCGCGGAGATCCTCACCAAGGACGTCAGCATCCCGGGGCGCCCGCGCCAGCTCCGCTTCACGTGGACCAACCCGCCCGCCGGCGCCCATGTCCTCTCCGCCCGTGGCAAGGACGCCGCGTCCCGGCTCGTGACCTCCGCCCCGGTGACGATCCACAGCGGAGCCCCGAAGCCTGCGAGCCTGGTCATCGTCGCGCCGCTCCAAGGTGATTTCGTCCTGCTCGGAAAGCCCGTCACCATCGACACCATCGGACAGGATCCCGCTTCGCTGGTCAGCACGGTCGAGTTCTTCGTGGACGGCCTGAAGGTCGGCGAGAGCTGCTTCCTCTGCGTGGCGAAAGGCGTCTTCCCTCCCGGCACGCCGTTCCACAACGCGTTCTCCTGGACCCCCGGCAAACCGGGCAAGCACACGATCACTGCCGTCGCCCACTCCGGAGCAGACACGCTGACCAAAGCCGCGCCGGTGACCGTGGACGTGGTGTACGAGATCCCAAAACCGACGCTCACGCTGACCAAGCCGGCGACCGGTGCGACAGTCCGACCCGATGTCGACACGGAGGTTGTGGCCGTCGGCGTCGGACGGTACGGCGGCATCACCGACGTGGAGCTGCTGCTCGACGGGAAGCGCCTCTCCACGTCGAGCATCCGCTTCATCCGCGCCCCGGGCGCCGATGAACTCGTGACCCACGTCTTCTCGGTCCGGATCCCTGCCGGAAGCCACGTGCTCACCGCGCGCGACCTCACGGACCCAGGCGTCGTCTCCGCGCCGGTGAAGGTCCTTTCCGAGGCCTTGAAACCGACGCTCACCGTCACCGCGCCGGCGACCGTACGCGCCGATGCGGAAACGCAGATCGTCGCCGTGGGCGTGGGTCGCGCCGGCGGCATCCTCGACGTGGAGCTCCTCCTCGACGGCGTGCGGATCGCCGTGTCCGACCTCGTCTTCATCCGGCCCCCCGGCATCGACGAACCGGTGAAGCACGCGTTCTCTGTGCGCATCCCCGCCGGGACCCACGTGCTCACCGCGCGCGACCTGAAGGACAAGACGGTCGTCTCCGCGCCGGTGAAGGTTGTCTCCACGGTGCCGCCGACACCGGCCACGATCACTTGGGTGAAGCCGGCGGACGGCGAGACCTTCGCCGCCGGGACGCCGGTCGGGCTCGCGGTCGAGGCGGTGGATCCGGGCGGTCTGATCTACCACGTCGATTTCTACGCCGACGGGAAGCGCATCGGCGGCTCCGACTTCAGTTGCCCGACCTGCAAATTCGCGCCGGGCGCGACGATCCCGCACAGCTTCACCTGGACCGGTGCCGCTGCCGGCAAGCACACGCTCGTCGCCAAGGGCAAGGATTCCGCCGGCCGCGAAGTCGCGTCCAAGCCGATCGTGGTCGCCGTCGTCGCGCCGCGCATCGTCGCGGAACGCGTGCTTCCCGCGGTCCTGCAGTACAACTCCAAGTTCACCGTGAGCATCACCGTGAAGCCGGTCGCCGGTGTGCGGAACTACGTCGTCGAGGACCATCCGCCGTTCATGCCCCGCGGCGGTGCCCAGCCGGTGCCGGCCCCGCCGCGCTGGACCGTGTCCTCGGTCAGCAACGGCGGCGTGTACGATGCCGCCACCGGCGCGGTGAAGTTCGGACCGTTCTTCGACGACAAGCCGCGCACGCTCACCTACATCGTCGTGACCGACGCCGTCGTGGCCGAGAGCGCGACCTTCTCCGGCAGCGTCGTCGCCGACGGGGCCGTCTCCGAGACCCGCGGCGCCACCGTGATCCACGGCGACATCCGCCATCCCGCGGACATCGCGCCGGCCGACAATTTCATCACTGCGCCCGAGCTCACGGCCTACGGGGCCGCATGGAAGGCCGGGAAGGCTTGGCCCGGTGTGTCCGGAGCGATCCCCATGGACCACGTCAC
>JANNAJ010000254.1:0-25094 GCA_031384285.1 Verrucomicrobiota bacterium | reverse complement strand
CTCGCGACCAAGGGCGAGACGCCCGCCGAGATCGCCGCCTTCGCCCGCGAGCTGCGCGATCGCGCCACACCGGTGCCGTTCGACGCGGCGACGCGCGGCCGCGAGATCCTCGACGTGTGCGGCACGGGTGGCGACCGGTTGGACACCTTCAACATCTCGACCACGGTCGCGCTCGTCTGCGCCGCCGCGGGCGTGACCGTGGCGAAGCATGGCAACCGCGCGATCACCTCGCGGTCCGGCAGCGCCGACGTGCTGGCGGCGCTCGGCATCCCCGTCGAGCAGTCGCCGGAGCAGGCGGCGGCGGCGATGCGCGACCACGGTTTCGCGTTCCTGCTCGCGCCGCGGTACCATCCCGCGTTCAAGGCGATCGCGCCGGCCCGGGCGCTCTGCGCCGGGCGCGGGCAACGCACGCTCTTCAACTTCCTCGGACCGCTGATGAACCCTGCCCGGCCCACGGCGCAGCTGGTCGGCACGTCGCGGCCGGAGCTGGTCGAGCCGATGACGCTGACTCTCCGGGCCCTCGGGCTCCGGCGCGCGATGGTCGTCAGCGGCGAAGTGCCCGGGCCGCGGTTCCTCGACGAGCTCTCCACGCTCGGGCCGAACACGGTCGCGGAGTTCTATCATGACCGCGGGCACAGCTGCTCGGTCTGGTCGGCCTCGGACCTGCCGCTGCATCCGGCGACCTTGGCCGACCTGGCCGGCGGCGACGCGGCGGAGAACGCGGAGATCATCCGCCGCTTGCTGCGCGGCGAAGACCGGGGGCCGAAGCTCGACACGGTGCTGCTGAACGCAGGCGCCGCTCTGTTCGTCGCCGGACGGGCCCGGAGCATCGCCGAGGGCTGGTCCCTCGCCGAGGAGACCGTCGCCTCCGGAAGCGCCGCCCGGAAGGTGGCCGAGCTGGCCGGATGAAGCCGCGCACGGTCAGCGTCTTGTGCCTGCTCGTGTCCGCGTTGTCCGGGACGGCGGGTCTCGGCTTGCAACTGACCTGGACGCGCCGGTTCGCGCTCGGTCTGGGTCATGAGTTCCCCGCCGCGCTGGCCGTGCTGACCGCCTTCTTCGCGGGATTCGCCGGAGGGGCCTGGCTCTTGGAGCGATGGATCGCGGGCAGCCGGCATCCGCTGCGCTGGGCCGCGGGATTGGAGCTGGTCATCGGCGGATGGGCTCTGGCGACGGTACCTTTGTTGCCGATCATGGACGAGGCCGTGCTCCGGATGAACGGCGCCGAGCCGTCGGCATCCCGGCAATGGGCCGTGTGCTTCGCGGTGCCGTTGCTCGCGCTGTTGCCGGCGACGATGGCGATGGGCGCGACGCTTTCGGCGATGGTCCGTGCGCGTGGATCGTCGCCCGGAACGGTCGGCCACGTCGGGGGGCTCTATGCCGCCAACACCGCGGGCGCCGTCGCCGGTGTCGTGGCCGCGGTCGTCTGGGTGCAACCGGCGCTGGGGTTCCGCGGTGCCACGTGTCTCTTCGCCGGCCTCAACCTCGCGTGCGCGGCGATGCTGGTCGCGATGGCACGCACGTCGCCGTCGGCATCGTCGCTGCCTCTGCCCCGACGGGGAACCAACGGCGAAAGATCCGGCGATGGGATGTCGCGTCCGCGGCTCGTCGCGACATCGGCCGTCACCGGCCTTCTCGGGCTCGGGCTCGAGGTGGTCGCCACGCGCCAGCTCGCGTTGGTGCTGGAAGGGACCGTCTTCACCTTCGCCGCGGTGCTGGTGGTGTTCTTGGGCGGCACGGCGCTCGGTGCGACCTTGGCCGGGAATGCGAAGCTTCCGACCGGCCGCCTGTTGCTCTGGCTCGGCGTGTCCGTCCTGGCGGCGGGGCACGCCCTGACGCATGCGATCGATCTGGATGCCTGGCTCCGCGGGGCGCTGGGCGACGGGCTGGGAGCGGTCTGCGTCGCGGAGGCGACCGTGGCGGCGTCCATCCTCGGCGCACCGACGCTGCTGATGGGCGCGACGTTCGCGCGGCTGGCGCAGAGCGCGGCGGAGAGCGGTTTCGGGACCGGACGGGCGGTGGCGGTGAACACGCTCGGCGGCGCGTTCGCGGCCCCGGTCTTCGCGGTGGTGCTGCTGCCGGCACTCGGCGCGAAGGCGACGTTCATGGTGCTCGGCGCCGGATATCTCGCGCTCGCGGTCCGGCGCCTCGATGCGTCGACGATCCCGGGCATCGCGGTCGCTGTCGTGGTCGCGGCGACGCTTCCGGCGGACTTCGGCCTGCTGCCGCCTCCGCCGGGTGCCCGGTTGGTCGAGCGGCGCAACGGTGCGGCCGACACCGTGGCCGTCTGGGGGTATCCTGACGGCAACCTCACGCTCGCGGCGAACGGGCGCTTCACGATGGGCGGCACGGCGTCCACGAACGCCGCGGCGCGCCACACGTTGCTTCCGTTGCTGCTGCATCCGCATCCGCGCCGGCTTCTTTTTCTCGGTCTAGGCACCGGCATCTCCTTCGCCGCGGCCGGCGCGGAACCAGGACTGGTCGCGGACGGTGTCGAGCTCGTGCCGGAGGTCGTCGCGGTGCAGCCGCGCTTCGCGCCCCACAACGCGCTCGCGTCCGGCCAACGGGTCGTCGCCGCGGATGCGCGGCGGTTCGTGCGGACGACGACGGCGAGCTACGACGTCGTGGTGGCCGACCTGTTCCATCCGGCCCGCGACGGCGCGGCCTCCCTCTACACGCGGGAGCAGTTCGCGGCGATGCGGGCACGGCTGGCGCCGGGCGGGATGGCGGTGCAATGGCTGCCGCTCTACCAGCTCGATGCGGCGAGCCTGCGCCAGATCGTGCGGGCCTTCCTCGATGTCTTCCCGCACGCGCACGCCTGGCTGCTGCGGTTCAACACGGACACGCCGGTGATCGGGCTCGTCGGCTGGCCGGAGGCGCCCGCGTTCGGTCCCGGCGACCTCGACCGGCGTGCGCCGGAGGGTCCCCTGAGGACGCGCGCGAAGACCGCGGGCCTGACGGATGCGTTCCAGGTCCACGGCGCGTGGCTGGCGGGACCCGAGGCGCTCCGGGCCTTCGCGGGCGACGCGGTGGCGAACACCGACGACCGGCCGGGGGTGCTCTTCTCCGCGCCGCGATCAGCGGCGTCCAAGCGCGGGGATCCGTCCGGGTTGTTGATGGAGCTGGTCGACCGGTTCGCCGGAGAAGGGAGCGAGTTCCCCGCGGCCGGCGCGCCGGCGGGATCGGCGGCGTGGCGGTCGCGGTTGGCCGATTTCCGCGCCGCGCGCGATGCGTATCTGCGCGGTCTGGTCGCGGAGGGTGCCGGGCGGGCGGACGAGGCGGCGGACCAGTTCATGGCGAGCGTGCGCCGCAGCGGGGATTTCTCGGCCGGTTATGCGCAGTTGCTGACGCGGGCGATGACGAAGGCCAAGAGCGATCCAGCCGAGGCGAAACGAAGGCTCCGGGCGCTCACCGAGGCGCGTCCGGGCCAGAAGGTCGCGGCGGAGCTCCTCCGCCGGTTGGAATGACGGCGGCAGCAAGCATCCGGTCGCGGTCCAAGGGAAGTCGCGGTGAGCGGACGGGACCGGTCGTGACGACGCGGCCGCTCGGCCTTTCCCGTGGCCGAGACTGGCGCGACTTCTGCGGCTCAGAAAAGCCGTGCAGACGAGCGAAAATTTGATACCTGTCCCCGTCATGCTTCTCGCCGTGGACACCCGCGACGCCCGACAGGTCGAACGGCGGATCGCCCAAGATTACCGGAGCATGTTCCCGGACAGCAACGCGTCCTTCGTCTCGCTTGTGTTCGGATGGGTCGAGCGATATTTCCGGGGCGAGGAGCCGGATCATCTCGCGATCGACGCGCGTTACCATGACCTGGAGCACACCTTGCAAGGGGCGCTCGCCTTTTCATCGCTCCTCCGCGGCCGTGCCGAGGCCGGGGCCGCGCCGGCCCTGTCGCGGGAGACCTTCGAGCTGGGCGTCATCGCGATCCTGCTCCATGACACCGGTTATCTGAAACGTCGGGACGACACCGAAGGCACCGGTGCGAAATACACGGCCACGCATGTGGGCCGTTCGTGCGAGTTCGCAGAACGGCTGCTGCGGGCGCACGGTCACACGGCGGGCCAGGTCCTCGGCGTGCAGAACATGATCCGCTGCACCGGCATGGGCGCGAACGTCACCGCCATCCCGTTCCGGTCCGAGGAGGAGCGGATCGCGGGCTTCGCCTTGGGGACCGCGGACCTGCTCGGCCAGATGGCGGCGCCCGACTACGTGGAGAAGCTCCCGGTGCTCTATGAAGAGTTCCTCGAATCGGCGCGCTTCAACGCCGGCAAGGGCGGGGGCGGCATGGTCTTCGCCTCGGCGCGCGACCTGATGGAGAAGACGCCCGTGTTCTGGAGCCGATACGTCCTGCCGAAGATCGAGAAGGACTTCCTCGGGTTGTACCGGTACCTGGCGCGCCCGCTGCCCGACGGACCGAACGTCTACATCGAGGCCATCGAGGCCAATCTCGGCCGCTTGGAGAGGCGTCTCGCGATGGCGGCCTGACCGCGCCGCGGCCCCGGAGGTTTTTTGTCTCGGCCCTGCGCGGTCCGCAGGCTTACTTCGGGCCGTGCCGCGCGACTACCAGCTCCAGCCGTTCCGATCGGGCGCCCCGTTGCGCATCGATTACGAAGGCGAGCTCAACGGACAGCAGTTCGCCGCCGTCTCCGCACCGCCGGGACCGTCGCTCGTGCTCGCCGGCGCCGGCGCGGGCAAGACGCGCACGCTCACCTATCGCGTCGCATGGTTGATCGAGCACGGCGTCCCGGCCGAGCGGATCCTGCTGCTGACCTTCACCAACAAATCGGCGCGCGAGATGATGCAGCGCGTGGCCGACCTGCTCGGGGGCGAGCAGGCGCAGCTCTGGGGCGGGACCTTCCACAGCGTCGGCAACCGCGTGCTCCGCCGGCACGCGGAACGCCTCGGGTACCGGCAGGACTTCACCATCGCGGACCGGGAGGACGCCAAGGACCTGCTCGCCGCGTGCATCACCGCCGCGGGCGTGGACGTGAAGGCGACGCGGTTCCCGAAACCCGAGGTGCTCGGCGACCTGTTCTCCATGGCGCTGAACACCGGCCGGCCGCTGCGCGACCTCATCGAGGCCGAGCACGATTCCTTCCTGCCGTTGGCCGACGTGATCGCGGACATCCAGCGCCGCTACGCGGAGCGGAAGCGAGGCGCGGGCATGATGGATTTCGACGACCTGCTCGCGCTCTGGCTACGGCTGCTGCGGGAGAACGCCGACCTCCGCGACTACTATCAACGGCGCTTCCAGCACGTGCTCGTGGACGAGTACCAGGACACCAACAAGCTGCAGGCCGAGCTGCTCGACGAGCTGGCCGGGCGGCACCGGAACCTGATGGCCGTGGGCGACGACGCGCAGAGCATCTACTCGTGGCGGGGCGCGGATTTCGCGAACATCCTGTGCTTCCGCGAGCGTTATCCCGGCGCGCAGGTCTTCAAGATCGAGACGAACTACCGGAGCACTCCCGAGATCCTCGCGCTCGCCAACGCGGCCATCGCGCCGAACACGCGCCAGTTCCCCAAGCAGCTGCACGCCGCCCGGCCGTCGGGCGCGAAACCGGTCCTGGTCATCTGCGGCGAGGCGGGCGAGCAGGCGGCGTTCGTGGCCCAGCGCGCACTGGAGCTGCGCGACGAGGGCCGGAGGCTGGACGACATGTGCGTGCTGTACCGGTCGCACTTCCACGCGATGGAGCTGCAGTTCGAGCTCACCCGGCGCAACATCCCGTTCAGCATCACCAGCGGCATCCGCTTCTTCGAGCAGGCCCACGTCAAGGACGTCGCGGCCTATCTCAAGCTGGTGACCAACCCGGCGGACGAGCTCGCCTTCAAGCGCCTCGTGCGGATGTTGCCGGGCATCGGCGGCAAAGGCGCGGACAAGTTGTGGGCCGCGTTCTCTGCCAGGCTCGGTCCGGTCGCGCCGGTCCCCGTGACACCGGTCCCCGTGACGCCCGTCTCGGACAACGACGGCGGGGACATCCCGTCCGCGCCGTCGGGTCCGCACGTCCCCGTCGCACCGTTGCTGTCCGCGGTCGCGGGAAGCGCGCCGAAGAGATCCGCCGCGGCCTGGGCGCAGTTCACGGCCACCGTGTCGCAGTGCGAGGCGGACGACGTCCGCGAAGCGCCGGGACGGATGATCCGGCTCGTCGTCGAGGCCGACTACGAGGACTATCTCAAGGCGACCTACGAGAACCCGCGAGGACGTCTGGAGGACCTGGAACAGCTCGCGAACTATGCCGAGCAGTTCAGCGGGACCGCGGATCTCCTCTCGCAGCTCGCGCTCCAGACCAACGTCGAGGCCGAGGAGAACCAGCCGCGCGACCCGGACGAGGAGCGCCTCAAGCTCTCGACCGTCCACCAGGCCAAGGGCCTCGAGTTCGGGACGGTCTTCGTGATCATGCTCTGCGAAGGGCTCTTCCCGAGCGGCCGTTCGCTCGATTCCATCGAGGGCGAGGAGGAGGAGCGGCGACTCTTCTACGTCGCCGTCACCCGTGCGAAGAACGAGCTCTATCTCTGCCATCCGCTGCTGCGGTTCGCACAAGGCGGCGGCAACGCCCTCCAGCAGCCGTCGCGGTTCCTCGGCGAGCTGCCCAAGGAACTGGTCGACGAATGGAACCTGAGGCCGACCTTCAACGCCTGCGCCGAGCGGCCGCCGTCGCCGGCCCGACCGGACTTCGGTGACGGCGACGGCGACGCGGATCCGGGCGATCCCGACGCTTCCGTGGACGAGCCGTTCTGAGCGACGGTCCCGCCCGCTCACGCCACGGTTTGGCGATCTGAGGTGACCTCCTGACCGCCCAGCCAAGGTCGTCGGCCCAACCATGCGGCCGCCAAGACCATCAAGCTCACGTCGACGAACGGCACCCGGAAGCGGACGGACGTCATGAAGAACAACCCGCCGGTGATGAAGCCCACGGCGATGACGAGAAGCAGCAGCTTGCAGAAGGGATGGCGTCGCAACGGCGATGCGACCGCCGCGGCGCCGAACACGAACAGCGGGACCATCACCGCCGCGGAGACGGCGACGAACGCGGGCGAGAACGCCTTCGGGTTGAGCCAGGGTCTCCAATAGATCAGGACCTTGAGCATCTGCAGGTGCCAGAACTCGCCGGGGTGTTCCTGCCGGAACCGGCGCGCATCCCGTCGCCAATCCTCTCCCTTGAGGCCCGAGCTCTTGTGGTAGTCCTTGAACAGCACCGCGAGATGCGCTTGGTACTCCTCTTGGCTGCCCGCGGTCAGCGTCCGGTAGTACTCCTCTGAGTTCGCCATGCAGGCCACGGCCGTGGCGTAACCGGGGGAAAGGTTGAATTCCCCGTGGTGCCGCCAGTTGCGGTACTGGAAGGGGACCAGCAGGGTCGAGACGACCGCGGTGAGGATCGCCATCCGGGCCACCGCCGGACGCCAGCCCTCGGTCCGCCAGACCACCCAGCCGGCCCAGAGCGCGACGAAGGGGAGCAGCGCCTGCAAGGTCGGCCGGCACAGGCACCCGAGCGCGAGGACCACGGCGGCACCGACCAACCGCCAAGTCCGCCGCCGGCCGGTCTCCGCCGCGAAGACCTGCAACTGGTGCAGAGCGGCCCAGACCAGGAAGATGAACAGCGTCTCCGTCATCACCCAACCGGCGAACGTCGCCACGAACGGGTTGAGCGCCATGAAGCCGGTCGCCCAGATCTGCGCCGACGGTCCGGCCAGTCTCCGCGCGATCAGCCCGACCAGTCCCGCCGTGGCCAGGCTCAACGCGACCTGGACCGCTTGGATCGCGCGGAACATCCCGCGGGATACCTTCACCGGCGGTTCGAGATGGTGTTTGGCGGACGGGGTCAGCTCGCGGCCCTTCTGGGGGGTCAACGCCTCGAACGGCACCAAGAACAAGGGGTACAGCGGAGCGCGGACCAGGTCGTAGATCCGCGGATGGTCGTCCCATTTCCCGTCGATGATCGAGCGGGCGTAGGCGAGATATTCGATGCCGTCCTCCAGCTCGATCAAAGAGCTCTCCGGGTCCGTCCTCAGGCTGAGGCCTGTCCGCAACCCGAGTCCGATGACCAAGAGGATCGACAACAGCCATCGTTGTCGCACGGACAGGCGAGCCCGGGGCGCCTGAGGTCCAGCCTTGAGTTCGATCACGTCCGGATGCTGGAGACCGGCGCGACGCCGTGTAAAGCTCCGGGGCCGGACGGTCCTTCGTATCGACGGGACGCGAACGTCCTGGTTCCCGCGTGATCCGGTCCGGGAGAGGCTGGAAAACGGGGCCGAGCAGGCGTTCCACACCGCGGCCCGGGACCGGTCCGGTCGCTCAGCTTCCTGACCCGTGCCTGTCGGGCACAGAGGATCCCTGCGGCCGCGAAGAGCCGGTATCGGATAGAGCGGTCGGCATCCTGCCGCCCCAGCGTGACTTGAGCCGCAGGCACGGCAGTTCCACCAGATGGTACGATGCCAGACCTGCGGCGAACGCGAAGACGAGGTCGACCGGGAAGATCCGCACCCATCCCCAGTCCGGGGTCTTCGCGGTCACGAAGAGTTGTTGCCAGATGTAGATGGAATAGGAACGGCGTCCGAGCCAGCGCAGCCATCCCCAGCGGCAGCCGGCGGCGAACGGGCCCGCCGGTGACACGACCAACCGCGCCAAGAGGAGCAGCGCCAGCAGCACCTGTCCCGTGATGTAAGACGCCCGGGCCCAAGCCAAGCTTGATCCCCAGGCCGTCCACGCCAGCAGCGCGGCGAGGACCGCGGACGGCGGGATCCGGCGGAGCCACGATCCGCCGAGCCGTCCTTGGTGCCACGCGACCGCGACCAGGCTCCCGCCGATCAGCGCGTCGAGGCGGAAGTCGGTGCGCTGGTAGATCGGCGTGGAATCCCACGTGTGCAGCCCGCCGGCGATCGCCGCGGTGCGCCAGGCCACCACGCCGACGAACAAGATCCGTCCGGACCGCGTCGCCGCAGCGAGCGGCAGCGCCGCGAACAGCAGCGGCCAGAGCAGGTAGTACTGTTGCTCGAGCGAGACGGACCAGAGGTGCTGCAGTTCCCGGCCGTCGCCCGCGAGGTTGCGGAGGAACAAGAGGGTCACGGGGAAATCCCGCCAATACGGCTTCGCTTCGAAGAATCCGCCGAACTTGAGCAGGGCGGCGACCGCGACGAAGACGACCATAGCCGGCACGATGCGCAGGCTGCGGCGGACCCAGAACGCCCGCAGGTCCACACGGCCGGTCCGGCCGCGCTCGGCGCAGAGCAACCCGGTGATCAGGAAACCGCTCAGCCCGAAGAAGAGGATCACGCCCGCGGAGCCCCAGTGGTCCCACGGGCCCGGGATGCGCAGCGACCAGCGCAGCGTGTGCTCGACCAGCACGAGAAGCAGCGCCAGGCCGCGGAATCCGTCGAGCTCCGGGAACTCCGGGAAGCGGCCCTTCGCGACGGAGGATGCGGCTGTTTTTTCGGACGGGACCATCGGTCTGGGCGGACAGCCTGCTCGCCGGTGCGACGGCTTCAAACCAAATCGCCCGCTCGCTCCGGCCGGCGCGGTTTGCCACGTTCGCCGACCGGATGACGCAACCGTCCCAACTCGCCGCCCTGCTCGCCCGGCCCGAGCCGTTGCTCGCGCTCGCGCCGATGCAGGACGTGACCGACCTCCCGTTCTGGCGCCTGCTCGCGCGCTACGGCGGACCGGACGTGTATTGGACCGAATACTTCCGGGTCCACGCGACATGGCGTCCCGAGAAGTGGATCCTCGAGAGCCTCACCGGGAACACCACCGGCCGGCCGGCGATCGCCCAGCTGATCGGCAACGACATCCCCTCGCTCGTCCGTGCCGCGAAGGAGCTCCAACATCATCCGGTCTCCGCCATCGACCTGAACCTCGGGTGCCCGGCGCCGGTCGTGTACCGCAAGTGCGCGGGCGGCGGATTGCTGCGCGAGCCGAAGCGGGTCGACGCCATCCTCGGCGCCATGCGAGAGGCCATCGGCGACGGGGGGGTGAAGTTCACGGTGAAGACGCGCATCGGCTTCGATGACCCGCGGGTGTTCGACGAGTTCCTGGGCATCTTCGCGAGGCACTCGCTCGACCTGCTCACCGTCCACGGCCGGACCGTGGCCGAGATGTACCGCACGGAGGTCCACTACGACTACATCGCCCGCGCGGCGGCGGCGCTGCCGTTCCCGGTGCTGGCGAACGGGAACGTCCACTCGCCCGCGCGCGCCGCGGAGGTCCTGGACGTCACGCGGGCCAAGGGCCTGATGATCGGCCGCGGCTGCATCCGCAATCCTTGGATCTTCGGCCAGATCCGGGCCCACCTCCGCGGCGAGGCGGTCCGGCTCCCGCGCGGCCGCGAGGTGCTGGAGTACGTCGAGGCGCTCTACGCGGCGACCGAACCGACGGCGGCCAAGGAACGGCTGCAGGTGGAGAAGATGAAGAAGTACATGAACTTCGTCGGCGCCGGCGTCGGCCGCGACCTGGCCTCCTCGAAGGAGTTCCTGCACCACGTCCGCCGCGCGACCGAGCGGGTGGAGTTCTTCCGCATCTGCCGCGACTTCCTCGACCACGACGAGCCGATGCCTTTGGCGCCGTTCGCGCCGGACGAGGCGGTCGCGCCCGCGGTCGCCGATGCGCGCGGTTGAGCGGCGAGAGTCCCGTCGCTCGCCGGGTCCGGGTTCATCAAACTTGGGCCTTCGGCCGGGTCCATCGACGGGCCAATCCGTGGAGCCGTTGCTCGACCGTCCGGTGGAAGACCCAGCCGCCCGCGATCACCAAGCCTGCCAGCATCCATGTCTGCGCGACGATCGCAGCACGGCTTCCGGTCGCCACGAAGAAGGGCACGCCCAATCCCAAGAGAAGCCAATGGGTGAGATAGATGGAGTAGGAGGCGTCCCCCAGGACGCCGAGGAGCCTGGGATGCGACCATGCCGCGCGGCGCTCGCACAAGGCCGCCCCGAGGACCACGAAGAAGCTCGGCAGCATGAACACCGTGAGTTCCCTGTACCGGGTCTCCTTCTCGATCGAGGTGTACCCCAGCAACGCAGCCAAGGCTGAAGCCAGGCCTGCCACCAAGACCAGCCGGTCCGTGGTCCGGGTGGTCCTCGCTCTCTGGACGATCGCGGCCGCCAGCACACCGAGAAGGAACTCGAGGCTGTTGGGGTGGAACAGATAGTTCAGCGCCTTCGCGGCCAGCGACCGGCTGAGCGACGCGGGATCGACGTAGCTCACCAGCAGCACCGCCCATGAACCGACGGCCCAAGCGGCCATCCCCCACGCCGCCCGTCGTCGAGGCCAAACCAGCAGCAGGCCGAAGACGACGTAGAACCGGACCTCGTGGACGAGCGTCCAGCTCTGTCTCACCAGCAGCTCGCCGACCTGGGGCAGGAGGAAGAACGACCGGACGAGCGCGGCCGGAGCCGGGAGCGAGGTGGACCCTCCGACGACCAGCGTCATCGCGAACACGATCCAGTAGGGCAGGTAGATCCGCAGGAACCGCCGACGCAGGAACCGCGCGGGTTCGCCCGGCACGCCGAACCCGCCGGAACTGGTGTGGTACATGATGAAACCGCTGATGACGAAGAACAGGTCCACGCCGATCGCCCCGGCGCGGACGAAGTCCGGCATCGGCCAGAACCCGTGGGCATTGGTGACCTGCACCCCGGCGTGGGCGAGGACGACCAGCAGGACGGCGCAGCCGCGCAGGCATTGGAGCGAGGCGAGGTTGGCCGACGATCGCCCCGGGAGCGCAGGAGAGGGACCCGACATCTTCGGCCGGACAGTGGTGACCCCGGTTTCCGCCGGGCAAGCCAATCCTCCGCGGTCGCCGGAGAATTCGCTTCCGCTCGCGCCCCGGGCTCCGTTGAATCCGTCCCGAATGGATCCGCTGCTGAAACTGCTCGCCACCGACGCCTCGCTCTCCCCCGCCCAACTGGGCGCGATGCTCGACCTGACCGAGGCGGAGGTGCGCGCGCGGGTGAAGGCGCTGGAGGCGGACCGGACCGTGCTCGGCTACCGGGCGGTGCTGAACGAGGAGAAGCTGGAGCGCGACCTCGTCCGCGCGGTCATCGAAGTCCGCATCACGCCGGAGCGCGGTGGCGGCTTCGACAAGCTCGCCGAGCGGATCGCGAAGTACGCCGAGGTCCGCTCCTGCCATCTGATGTCCGGCGGCTACGACCTGATGGTCGAGGTCGAGGGCCGGAACCTGCGCGAGGTCGCTTCGTTCGTCTCCGAGAAGCTCTCCACCATCCAAGGCGTGCTCTCCACCGCGACGCACTTCGTGCTGCGGGCCTACAAGGAGCAAGGCGTCCTGATGCAGCGCGAGGCCGCCGAAGAGCGTCTGGCCGTGACCCCCTGACGTCGCTTGACGGACCGGAGGGCCGGCCCGAACTTCCCCGAGCCATGGCCCTTCCAGGCTGCAAACTGACGGTACTCGTCGAGCCGCCGACCGCGTTCGTCAAGATCTCGGGCCGGGCCGCTGCCGAGAGCGCGTGCGAGTTCAAGCAGGTCGTGCTGCGCTCGCGCGGCGAGGGCGTCACCCGCCATTGCCTGGACCTGACCGGTTGCCTGCTCATGGACAGCACGTTCTCCGGCGTCCTCGCGGGGCTGGCCGGCGGCCCCGGCCCGGACGAAGATCGGGACCGCTTCACCTTGGTCGGCGCCAACGCCCGCGTGCTGGACCTGCTTGACAACCTCGGCGTGCTCGGGTTGGTGGACGTCGTGACCAGCGACGGGCATCTCGCGGGCAGGGATGACGGGGAGGAGATCAAGCTGGGCGCGCCGTCCAAGGGCGACACCGCCCGGTGTTGCCTCGAGGCGCATCGCTTGTTGATGCAGCTGAAGCCGGAGAACGAGGCGAAGTTCCGCCCGGTGACGGACATGCTCGAGGAACAGATCTCGCCCGGCAAAGCCCTATGAGCGTGAGCGGTCCGGTGCCGATCGCCTGGGTCTCCTGCGTGGGCGAGAAAGGCGGCGCCGAGGCCCTCATGCTCGAATGCCTGCGGGTGCTCGACCGCGGCCGCTACCGGCCCCATGTCATCCTGCTGCGGCCCGGTCCGCTCGCTCCGCTGCTCGTCGAAGCCGGGGTGGCCGTCCATGTGTTGCCGCTCCACCGGATGCGCAATCCGCTCGCCGTGGCCGGAGCCATCCGCGGGATCGGCCGGATCGTCCGCAAGGAAGGCATCCGGCTGCTGCACGGGAGCAGTTTCCGGGGCCACTTCTACAGCGGGATCGCGGCGTGGCGCGCGGGGATCCCCGAGGTCTACACCGCCCACACGCTCGAGCACCGGTCGCCGTTGGCGACGTTCATCCACCGGCTGCCCACGCGACGCGTGCTCACCAATTGCCCGAGGACGGACGACCATTTCAAGGCGGCCGGGCATCCCACCTCGATGATCTGGCCCGGCGTGAACCTCGCGCGTCTCCGGGACCACACGTCGCGCGGGGAACTCGCGCGTCGGTTCGGGCTCCCGGCGGACCGTCGCTGGGTCAGCGTCGGCGCCCGTCTCCAACGATACAAGGGCCAGGCCCATTTCCTCCGCGCGCTCGCCGCGGTGCCGGCCGCGGAGGGTGTCCACGGGGTCGTCATCGGCGGCGCCTTGTTCGGACAGGAGACGGACTACGAGCAGGAGTTGGTGACGCTCGCGGGGAGCCTCGGTATCCGGGAACGGGTGACGTTCACCGGCTTCGTCGCCGGCGATGCCGATTTCGCCGGCCTGCTCGCCGCGAGCGAGATCGTCGTCCATCCGGCGCTGGAGGAAGATTTCGGCATCTCCGTCGCCGAGGCGCAGGCGCTGGGGGTCCCGGTGGTGGCCTACGCGGCGGTCGGACCCGCGGCGATCTTGGTGGATGGCGAGACGGGGTGGTTGGTGACCGTCGGCGACGAGGCCGGGCTGTCCGCGGTTTTGCGTTCCGCGCTCGGTGACGCGGCCCGGAGGCAAGCGTGCGGAGCCGCCGGGCGGGCCAGGGTGCTCGCGCGGTTCAGCGCCGAGGAACATGCGCGGCGGACCGAGGCCGTCTATGCCGAGGCGCTTGCCGGCGCCGAAGGCTGAGACCCGGGACCAACGCGCTACAGGCCAGCTTGCTTGCCGGAGCGCCGACCGGTCTAATCGGAGTCCGAACGATGACCGCTGGCATCCACGACGACTGTCTCCATTTCAACGGCTACAAGCCGTGCCGCCCCCACAAGGAGACAGGGGTCCATTGCGGTGATTGCACGAGCTACCTCAGGCCCGGGCCCAGGATCCTCGTCCTCAAGGTCGGGCTCGCGGGCGAGGTGCTGCGCTGCACGCCGCTCCTGCGGAGGATCCGGGCGCTGCATCCACAGGCCGAGATCACCTGGGTGACCTCGTTCCCCGATTTCGTGCCGGCGGCCCATGTGGACCGCGTCCTGAAGCACTCGTGGGAGACCTCGTTGCGGCTGCTGGCCGAGGACTTCGATCTGCTCCTGAGCTTGGACAAGGACTTCGAGGTCTGCGCGCTGGCCGGACGGATCAGCGCGCGGGAGAAGCGGGGCTTCGGCCTGAACCGGGCCGGGCGGATCGTGCCGCTCGACGCCCGCGCGGAGGCCAAGTGGACCACCGGCGTGTTCGACGACCGCATGAAGGCGAACACCAAGCACTACGTGCGCGAGATGTTCGAGCTCTGCGGCTGGGAATGGCAGGACGAGACGTACATCTTGGGAGGTTTCCCGCGGAACTTCGCCAAGCCTGCCGACGCGCCCCTCATCGGATTGAACACCGGGGCGAGCGATGTCTGGCGCACGCGCCTGTGGCCCGATGCCCATTGGGCGGCTTTGATCCGGGCGATCCAAGCGAAGGGCTGGCGCCCGCTCTTGCTCGGAGGTCCTGCCGAGGACGGGCGGAACCGGGCCCTCGCTGCCGGGACCGGTGCCCGGTACGAGGGCGTGCATCCGGCGAAGGTGTTCTTCGGACTGGTGGAGACGACCGATGTCGTGGTCACGGCGGTCACGATGGCGATGCACGTCGCCATCGCGCTCGAGAAGCCGGTGGTGTTGTTCAACAACATCTTCAACGGGCACGAATTCCACCTCTACGGCCGCGGCGTGCGGCTCGAACCCGGGCTGCCGTGCCAGGCCTGCTACAAGCCGCGGTTCGACGACCGCTGCCCGGTGAAGGACTGCATGGAGCTGATCGCGCCGGAACGGGTGCTTGAAGCCGTGGAGGCATGGCTTCCGGGGCGGGAGGTCCGCGCGTGAGCGCACCGGCCCGAGTGGCCTGGATCTCGTGCGTCGGCGAGAAGGGCGGCGCCGAGGTCACGATGCTGCAGACGTTCCGGGTGATGGACCGCAGCCGGTTCGAGCCGGTCGTCATCCAGTTGCGACCGGGGCCGCTGGAGAAAGAGCTGACGGAGATGGGCGTCACGACGCACGTGCTGCGGAAGCACCGCATGCGCGACCTTCTCGGGGTCGCCGGCGCGGTGCGCTCGATCTGCCGTCTGACGCGCGAGCACGACCTGCGTCTGTACCACTGCAACGGGTTCCGTGCCCATGCCTACGGCGGTCTCGCCCGGTGCCTGACGGGCGTCCCTAACGTCGTGACCGTCCACAGCCCCGAGCCTCCCGGGCTGTTCACCCGCGCGCTGCTGTCGCTACCGGCGGACCAGGTCATCGCCAACTGCACGGCGACGGCCGATCATTTCAGACCCCGCGGCTGGCAGAGCCAGGTGGTCTGGCCCGGGGTCAACGAGGCCCGGCTCGCGCGCCATACGTCGAGGGATGTCTTGGCCGCCCGCTATGGGATCCCGGCCTCGCGGCCGTGGGTGGCGATGTGCGCGCGGTTGCAGCGGCACAAAGGGCAGCCGCATTTCCTCCGCGCCATCGCTGCCGCGGCGAGGACGCTCGACATCCAGGGCGTGCTCGTCGGCGCGGCGTTGTTCGGGATGGAGGAGGACTACGCGGAGGAGCTGCGGCAGCAGGCGAAGGACCTGGGGATCGCCGACCGCGTGACCTTCACCGGTTTCATCCCCGACGAGGACGTGGCCGGGTTCCAGGCGGGCGCCGCGGTGCTGCTGCACACGGCCCTGCTCGAAGATTTCGGGCTCGTGCTCGCGGAGGCGAACATGCTCGGCGTGCCGGTCGTCGCGTTCGCGGCGGTCGGGCCGGCGGCCATCATCGTGCCGGGCGAGACCGGTTGGCTGGCGCCCGTCGGCGACCAGGGCGCGTTGGACGGAGCGCTGGCGGATGCCTTGGGCGACCCCGGGAAACGGGCGCGGTTCGGTGCCGCGGCGCGTTCCCGGGTGCGTGCGATGTTCACCATCGAGGAGCACACGCGGCGGACGGAGGCGGTCTACCACCGCCTGATGGAGGCCGCCGAGGCCCGGAGGACGTCGCGATGAACACGGCCGCAGCCATGCGTGACCCGACGTCGGCCGACACCAAGAGCTCCTCGTGGAGCCGGTTCGTCTCCCTCTTCGCGCACAACCATCTCGGGAACCTCCTGTTCGTCACGATGCTGTTGATCGGGTTCTTCCATGGTTGGATGAAGCTCCGGTACCGCGGCATGTTGACGACGTTCGCTTTCGACATCCCGCTGCTGCTCTCGCTGTCCGTGACCCTGGCGCAGGTGCCGAGGATGGAGGCATGGATCCCCGCGGGCCGGATGGGCAGCGCTCTCAAGGCCTTCCTGGTGCTGGCGGTGTTCTACATGGTCCTGCCGTTCGGTGTCCCGTGGGTGGCCATCTTTTCGGCCTTCCGCGGATGGTGTTTCATCCCGCTGACCTTCTTGCTGGGGTACCATCTCGTCCGGAGCGTGAGGCAGGTGGAGGTGTACTTCTGGATCATCATCCTCCTCGGCGCTGTGACCGGGATCTACGGGGCGATGCAGACGCCCGAGGAGATCCGCCGCCGCATGGCCGAGGACGCGGAGTTCGCGGCGAAGTTCTTCAACACGTTCTACGCGAACAGCAAGGGCGAGGCCCGGTTGCGGGCGTTCTCCACCTTCGTCTCGGCGGCGGCCTTCGGCGGCACGATGGCCTACACGGTGATGTTCGCCGTCTCCCGGTTCTCGGTCGCCGGCAACTCCTGGAAGGAACGCATCATCCTCCTGGCCTGCGCCGCGCCGATGGCGTACGGGATCATCCTGAGCGGTTCCCGGACCTCGATGGTGATGATGGCGATGGGGCTCATCCTCACGGCTTGGTACCGGCGGAACATCCTGCAATACATCCTCGCGCCCGCGGTCGCCTTCATCGCCTTCAAGGTAGGGTCGATCTACACCGGGGGCGATTCCCTCAACCGCTTCAGCACCTTGATCAATCCCGACGAGATCTACGGCCGCCTTTATATCGTCATCTACCCGATGATGAGCGCCCTCGTGGATGCTCCTTTCGGAGGAGGATTGGGCATGTCCGGACACGGCGTCCCCTACGCGCTCATCAACCAGCTGGGCGGTTTCCGGTTCCGAGGCGTCGACGGCGACATCGGCCGTTTGGGCGTCGACATGGGCATCATCGGGATCGGGGTGTTCCTTTGGCTGCTCATCGCCGGGGCCCTCGACGCGTACCGGAACATGAAGGAGCTGCGGGACACGCCGCTGACCATCGTTGGGGTGCCGGCGGGCGCGATGTTCATCATCGCGGTGATCATCTTGCCGACCGGTTCGCCCTTCTTGGCGATTCCCGGCGGCGCCTTGCTCTGGTTCTTCTTGGGTGCGTTGGAGCGGCTGACGGTCGAGTATCGGAAACGGGAAGCGATCACCCCGGAGACGGTCAGGACGGACGCGATGTTCATCTCGTTCATCCAGCCGCCGAAGACCCGCCTCCTGTTCAGCGAGGACAAGGCGGAGACCAAGAAGGCCGCCGCCGCCGCGCCGCGGTCCCGGGTCATCCAGACCGCCCCGGTCACCCGCCGGTTCCTGTTCAGCCGCACCGATGCCGAGAACAAGGCCCTCGCCGACCGCCGGGCCGCGCTTCGCCGCAGGAGACACGTGGACCGCTGATCCCGCAGCGGGGAACGCCTCCGAGAATCCATGCGCTTCCTCCGCAACCTCTACGCCCAGGTCCTGGTCGCCATCGTGGCGGGCGCGCTGCTCGGACACTTCGCGCCGGCGACCGCGGTCGAGCTCAAACCGCTGGGCGACGCCTTCGTCAAGCTCATCAAGCTCGTCATCGCGCCGCTGGTCTTCACCACGCTGGTCACCGGGATCGGCAGCGTCGGCGATCTTCGCAAGGTCGGGCGGGTGGGGCTGAAGTCGCTGGTCTACTTCGAGGCGGTCACCACCGTGGCGCTCGCGCTCGGGATGCTCGTGGTCAACGTGGTCCGGCCGGGCGACGGCATCCACGCCGACCCGGCGAAACTGGACGCCGGCGCGATCCAGGGCTTCTCCGCGACGGCCAAGCATCTCACCGTGACGGAGTTCGTCCTCGGGGTGATCCCGGACACGTTCGTCGGCGCGTTCACCTCGGGTGAACTGCTCCCGGTGCTGCTGCTGGCGGTCCTCTTCGGCGTCGCGGTGAGCCGGCTCGGCGCGCGCGGCCAGCCCGTGCTCGAGCTCGTCCACACGGTCGGCGATGCCGTCATGGGCATCGTGGCGCTGGTGATGAAGGCGGCCCCGTTGGCGGCGTTCGGAGCGATGGCCTTCACCATCGGAAGATACGGCGCCGGCACGTTGCTCTCGCTCGCGAAGCTGATGGCCTGCGTCTACGTCACGTGCGCCGTCTTCGTCCTCGTCGGCCTCGGTCTCGTGATGCGGGCGAACGGCCTGCGGATCTGGCCGCTGCTGCGGTATCTGCGCGAGGAGTTCCTGCTCGTGCTCGGCACTTCGTCGTCGGAATCGGCCCTGCCGCAGCTGATGGCGAAACTGGAGCGCCTCGGCTGCGCGAAACCGGTCGTCGGTCTCGTCGTGCCGGCGGGCTACTCGTTCAACCTCGACGGCACGAGCATCTACCTGACGATGGCCGCGGTCTTCATCGCGCAGGCGACCGACACGCCCCTCACGTTGGCGCAGCAGCTCGGCATCCTCGGAGTGCTGCTGCTCACCTCGAAGGGAGCGGCGGCCGTCACCGGCGGCGGGTTCGTGACGTTGGCGGCCACCTTGGCGGCGACGCATTCGCTGCCCGTCGCCGGGCTCGCGTTGCTGATAGGCGTGGACCGCTTCATGTCCGAGGCCCGCGCGCTCACCAACCTCGCCGGCAACGCCGTCGCCACCATGGTCATCGCGAAGTGGGAAGGAGAGCTCGACCTGGACAAGGCGAGGGCCGGCCTCGGCACCGGCAAATAGCTCATGCGATTCGCGCAAAGCCTCATGGTCTCCGCCCCGAGGGCCGGTAGCCTTTCCGCCGTTCCACCGTCATCGTCCCGTCCCGCCATGAAGCAACGCTCCTATCTCCTCGCCATCGTCCTCGCCGCCGCGACCGCCGGAGCCGACCCGGCCTTCGCCGACGGCGGCGACATCCATCCGCTCGCGGCGAAGGCCGGCCCGAAGCCGTTCTCCTACATCCCGACGCCCGATCCGTTGCCGAACTACGTCGCCGGCGCGAAGTGGGGCACGCAGACCGATGCCATCACCACGATGCAGGCGCCGTTGTCGCCCGGGGAATCCGCCCGGCGCATCGTCGCCCAACCCGGTTTCACCTCGCAGCTCTGGGCCGGTGACCCGGACATCACCAAGCCCATCGCCCTCGCGTGGGACGAGCGCGGACGTCTCTGGATCGCCGAGACCGTCGATTATCCCAATGAGCAGCAGCCCGAAGGACAGGGTCGCGACCGGATCAAGATCTGCGAGGACACCGACGGCGACGGCAAGGCCGACAAGTTCACCGTCTTCGCCGAGAAGCTGAGCATCCCCACCTCCCTGTGCTTCGCGGGCGGTGGTCTCGTCGTCATCGAGGGCGGGCACACGCTCTTCCTCCAGGACACGGACGGCGACGACAAGGCCGACGTGCGCAAGGTGCTCCTCACCGGCTGGGGCATGGGCGACACGCATGCGACGGCAAGCAACCTGCGCCACGGGTTCGACAACTGGATCTACGGCACGGTCGGCTACAGCGGGTTCAAGGGCGAGGTCGGCGGCAAGCACGTCGAGTTCGGCATGGGCGTCTACCGGTTCAAGCCCGACGGCAGCGCCCTCGAATTCCTCCGCTCCAGCAACAACAACACCTGGGGTCTCGGCCTGAGCGAGGACGGCACCGTCTTCGGCTCCACGGCGAACCGCAACGCGAGCTGGTACATGGCGGTGCCGAACCGCTTCTACGAGGCCGTCTCCGGCTGGAGCGCGTCGCGGATGGAGACCATCGCCGATTCGCAGGCGATCTATCCGGTCACCGAGAAGGTGCGGCAGGTGGACCAGCACGGCATGTACACGGCCGGGGCCGGCCACGCGCTCTACACCGCCCGGGCCTTCCCCAAGGAGTACTGGAACAAGGTCTCCTTCGTGACGGAACCCACCGGCCATCTCATCGGCCACTTCCGCCTCGACGCGGCGGGCGCGGATTTCAAGGCGGTCAACCTCGGCAGCTTCCTCGCGAGCGACGACGAATGGAGCGCGCCGATCGTCGCCGAGGTCGGCCCGGACGGCGCGGTGTGGGTGGTCGATTGGTACAACTACATCGTGCAGCACAACCCCGTGCCGCAGGGCTTCAAGAACGGCAAGGGGAACGCCTACGAGACAAAGCTCCGCGACAAACGACACGGCCGCATCTACCGCGTCGCCTCGGCCACCGGCACGCCCACGAAGGCGCCGGTCCTCGCCAAGGCGGTGCCGGCCGACCTCGTCGCCGCGTTGAAGAACGACAACCAGCTCTGGCGCTTCCATGCGCAGCGCCTGCTCGTCGGCCGCGGACAAAAGGATGTCGTGCCTGCGCTCGTCGCGCTCGTGCAGGACAAGTCGATGGACGAGCTCGGCCTGAACGTCGGGGCCGTCCATGCGCTCTGGACGTTGCACGGCCTCGGTGCCGTCGGCGACGAAGCGGTCGCCGCGCTGAAGCATCCGAGCGCCGCCGTCCGCCGCGCCGCCGTCGGCGTGCTCCCGCGCACCGGGACGACCGCCGGCACCCTCGTCGCGAATGAGATGCTCGCCGACAGCGATGCCCAGGTGCGTTTGGCGACCTTCTTGGCGTTGGCCGAATCTCCCGAGAGCGAGCCGGTCGGCGCCGCGGTGGCCGCGGCGCTGAAGGACCGCAGCAATGCCGACGACCGCTGGCTCCGCGAGGCCGCGACCGCCGCGGCCGTGCGCCACAACCTCGGCTTCGGCCGCGCGCTGCTCGGTGCCGGCGACATCTACCCGCCCTCCGTCTCGGAAGTCATCCGCATCGTGGCCCGCCACTATGCGAGCCCCGGTCCCGACGACGTCGCCGGCGTGATCGGCGCCTTCGCGGATGCCCCGGCCGCGACGACCGCCGCGCTGCTTGACGGCATCGCCGCCGGTTGGCCGGACGGCCGCAAGCCGTCGTTGAGCGACGACGACCGGTCGCAGCTCGGCCAGACGATGAGATCCATCGCGCCCGCCGCGCGCGACAAGCTGCTCGTCGTCGCGCAGCGATGGGGGTCTCTCGACCTCTTCGCCGACCAGGTCGCCGTCTCGGTCAAGAGCCTGCGCGCGCAGCTCGCGGACACCGCCTCGACCGACGCCGATCGTCTCACCGCGGCCCGGAACCTCGTCCGCATCGCCGACACCTCCGAAACGGTGAGGTCCGTGCTCGCGCAGGTCTCGCCGCAGGCCGCGCCGATGTTCGGCGGCGGCCTTCTCGGCGCTCTCTCCGAGAGCAAGCTGCCCGCGGCCGGCGCCGAGATCATCGCCGCCTGGACCCGCCTCTCCCCAGGCCAGAAGCGCGCCGCGCTCGGCACGTTGCTGCGCCGTCCGGAGTGGTCCGCCACGTTGCTGGATGCCGTCGCGTCCGGCGCGGTGCTCCGCAACGACCTCGGGCCGGAGAGCTGGCAACAGCTCCGCTCCAGCCGCGACCCGAAGGTCGGCCAGCGCGCTGCCGCGCTCATCAACGGCGGACAAGCCATCTCGGCCGACCGCGAGGAGGTCGTGAAGAAGTTCCTGCCCGCCGCCAAGCTCGAGGGCGATGTGGCGGCCGGAAAAGACGTGTTCACCAAGAACTGCGCCGTCTGCCACAAGTTCAGCGGCGCGGGCCAGAACATCGGACCCGAGCTCACCGGCATCGGGGCCCGTCCGAAGGAGGACATCCTCATCGAGATGCTCGACCCGAACCGCTCGGTCGAGGCGAACTACCGGCTCTGGAACCTCACGACCCGGTCCGGCGACACCTATGCCGGCCGTCTCGATGCCGAGACGCAGACCAGCGTGGAGCTCACCGACCTCACCGGCCAGAAGCACGTCTTGCAGCGCCGCGACATCGCGGGCCTCGAGTCGTCGAACCAATCGATCATGCCCACGGGCTTCGAATCGCTCGGCGAGAAGGACCTCGCCGCGGTGCTCGCGTACCTCGCGACCAGCCACGAGGGGCCGGCAAAGAAGTGACCCGGCGTCGGCCCGGAACGTGGATGGCTCGCGGGCGATCCGCCCGCGGGTCGGCTTGTCGTCCGGCTTCGCGCGACGGGAAACGCGCGGCGGGGCTGGCCGCGGTCCCGTCGCCTCACGCCGCCCGAGGGTCGAAGGTCGAGCCCGTCGCCAACGCCTCCCAGAGGGCGCGTTCCTCGTCGGTCACCTTCACGGGCAGCTTCACGGCCAAAGTGACGTAGAGGTCGCCGCGGCCTTCGCCGCCGTTCGGCAAGCCTTGCCCGCGCACGCGGAGCTGGCTGCCGTGCTGCGTCCCGGCCGGCACGCGCAGCGTCACCGAGCCTTCGAGCGTCGGCACGGAGAGCGTCGTCCCGAGCACGGCTTCCCACGGCGCGATCTCGAGATCGCTGAGCAGGTCGGCGGCGCGCGCGCGGAATTCCGGATGCGCGCTGTAGCGCACACCGAGGATCAGGTCGCCCGCCGCCGCACCGCCCGCCCCGGCGCCGCCCTTGCCCGCGACGCGGATGCGCTGACCGTCCTGGACGCCCACCGGGATCCGGACCTTGAAGGTCTGCGTCACCGGTCCGCCGGTCGCGGGATCGGTCGAACGGAGGGAGACGGAGCGGATCGTCCCGCGGAGCACTTCTTCGAGCGAGACGGCGAGGTCGCCTTCCACGTCGTGGCCGCGCTGGGCGAACCCTTGTCCGGGCCCGCGCTCTGTCGCGAAGCCGCCCGCCCCTTGGCCGCCGCGGCTGAAGAACTGCTCGAAGAAGTCGCTGAAACCGGTGCCGCCGAACTCGAACTCCGGACCGCCGCCCGGCTGCGGACCCCGTCGGCTACGTCCGCCGGGCGGCGGCTGGAACCCGGCGCCCTGCTTCCAGTCGGCGCCGAGCGTGTCGTACTTCTTCCGGTTCTCGGGATGGCTCAGGACCTCGTAGGCTTCGTTGATCTCCTTGAACTTGTCCTCGGCGCCCTTCTTGTCCTTGGCGACATCCGGATGGTACCGGCGCGCGAGGTTGCGGAAGGCCTTCTTCAGCTCGTCCTCGGTCGCCGTGCGCGGGACGCCCAGCGTCGCGTAGTAGTCTTTGAACTCAACAGCCATGGGCCGACGTTACGGATAGGTCGCGCCGATGCGTAAGCAAATGCGCGGAGGGTCAGGGCAACGCGGCACCGGCAGACGCGGACGATGCCTCGCGGCGCCGTTCGTGCCAACCTCGCGGCCCGGATGAAACGTCTCCTCTTCCCCGCGTGGCTGGGCTTGTGCCTAGCCTCGTCCGTCGCCGTCGCCGAGCTGCGCGTGCCCGCGTTCACGGCCTATCTCGATCCTTCGCCCGAAGGCGCCCGCGTCTCCGAGAAGAACGGGATCCGCGGCTGGAAGGACCCCGCGCTGAAGGTGCTCTGGTTCGGTGACGTGCGATCCGCCGGGACGTTCACCGCGTCGGTCGCCTTGCGGCTGCCCGCGGGCATCGTCTCGAAGCTGCGGCTGACCGCGGCCGGGGAGTCGCGGGATGCTTCGGTCACCGGTGCGGGCGAGGACAAGATCGTGACGGCAAGCTTTGGCGGGTTCGAGGCGAAGGCGGCCGGTCCGCTGCGCTTCGCGCTCGCTTCTCTCAACGCGGCGGGAAGGCCGTCCGGCGACCTCGACGCGCTCATGCTCGACGGGCCGGCGATGGTGGACGCGCACTTCAATCTGGAGGAACGCCGCAACGCGGCATCCGTCCATCTCGCCTACCCCACACCGAAGGACCTGCCGATCGAGGGCTTCTACGACGCGGTCACCGCGGTCGACGACCCCACCTCCACGTTCTACATGGCGTGCGGTTGGCATCGCGGCTACTTCGGCATGCAGGTCAACAGCGCGACCGAGCGGCGGATCATCTTCAGCGTCTGGGACAGCGGGAACGAGGCGGTGGACCGGGCCAAGGTCTCCAAAGAGGACCGAGTGCAACTGCTCGCCAAGGGCGACGGGGTTGTCGCGAACGATTTCGGCAACGAAGGCACGGGTGGCCACAGCCATCTGGTCTTCCCGTGGAAGACCGGTGAGACGCAGCGCTTCTACGTCACCGCGCGCCCGGCCGACGCGACGCACACCATCTACACCGGCTACTTTCTTGCGGCCGGGGAGACCCGTTGGCGTCTGGTCGCGAGCTTCAAGGCGCCGAAGGACGGTGGACGTCTCCGCGGCCTGCACAGTTTCAGCGAGAACTTCTGGGGCAGCAACGGGCACCTCCGGCGCAAGGCGCTCTACGGGGACCAATGGATCCGGACCTCGGACGGCCGATGGACTGAGCTCACGGTGGCGACATTCAGCCATGATCCCACCGGGAAGAAGGCGCGGCTCGACCGGTCGATGGGGATCGAGGACGGCCGGTTCTACCTGTTGCACGGCGGCTTCGGTCCGGCATCCACGCGCTTCGGCGAGCGGTTCGAGCGGATCCCGACCGGGAAGGCGCCGTCGATCGACCTGCCGGAAGTCCCGGGGATCTGAGAGCCGGTCGGTAAAGTTGGGGCGTCGGGAACTCACTTTCCGGTGGGTTGATGCTCGTGCCGTTCCGTCCAGAACCGGCTGCTTCGTCCCGGTCGATACGGAGCGGAACGACATCGTCGTTCTTAGCCGGGACCATGCGATTGGATCCGGGTGGCACGGCCAACTTGGCCGTTCTCGGCGGCAACTTGCCGCCGAGTTTCGGCACCGGCAGCGCGCACACCGA
>JANNAJ010000150.1:0-8277 GCA_031384285.1 Verrucomicrobiota bacterium | reverse complement strand
GGCGCG
This sequence comes from Verrucomicrobiota bacterium, assembly GCA_031384285.1. Taxonomy (GTDB): domain Bacteria; phylum Verrucomicrobiota; class Verrucomicrobiia; order Limisphaerales; family UBA9464; genus CAIVQB01. The sequence continues at coordinate 8,271 of JANNAJ010000150.1, read as the reverse complement.
GTTCCACCCGCGCCGATATCGATTCGCGAAGGACGCCCACGGATGAAACCCCGCGGCGCGCATCAAGCCTGGCACGCCGAGCACCGATCAAAGACCCGGAGCCCGACTCCGATCAGAACAGGTCGCCTTGGGTCTCCGTCCCGGGCACGGGTTCTTCGCCGAGCTCGGCGAGCAGGCTGCGGAAGTTCCATCGGCGGTAGTGCTCGCGGAGCGTCGGGCGGTCGGCGGGACGAGGCGCGAGGTCTTCCAACGCCGGTCCGCCGGCGAGCTGGTCGCGGAGCCGGATCATCAGCTGGTTCCGGCGCAGGGCATCGGCGCTGGCCTGGACCGAGTTCCGCTGCGACTCGGACTTGAGCTCATGGGAGCGGGCCAGAAGCGTGTCGATGTCGCCGAACCGCTTGAGCAGATCGGTCGCGGTCTTCGGGCCGACGCCGGACACCCCGGGGATGTTGTCCACGCTGTCGCCGACGAGGCTGAGCCAATCCACCACCTGGTCGGGTCGCACGCCGGTCTTGGTCTCGACGTCGGCGGCGGCCCAGATCTTGTCCGATTTATCGTTCGGGTTGAACAGGCCGACGCGGTCGTTGACCAACTGCATGAAGTCCTTGTCGGAGCTGGCGATGATGCTCTGCCAACCGGCGGCCTCGGCGCGGCGGGCGTAGGTGGCGAGCCAATCGTCGGCCTCGGTGCCTTCCTCCTGGAGCGAGGCCCAACCGGCGGCAGCGAGCCAGGCCTGGAGCTGCGGGAACTGCTCGTCCAAGGCATCCGGCGTGGGGGGGCGGTCCGCCTTGTAGCCCGGCAGCGCGGCCACGCGGTCGGCGGCGAGCCCGGCGTCCCAGACGACGAGCCGATGGGTCGGCCGCAGCGTCGCCTCCATCTTCAGCAGCATCTTCACGAAGCCGAAGATGGCGTTGGTCGGCCGGCCGTCCGGCGCGTTCATCGAGCGGATGGCGTGGAAGGCCCGGTACGCGTAGGCGTGGCCGTCCACGAGCAGCAGTCGGGGCAGGACTCCGGCAGAAGACATGCGCGCAGCCTGCGGAACGTCCCGGGGACGGTCAGCGAAAAACGAGCGGAGAACGGCAGGCGATGTGCCGGGGAAATCCGCCGGCTTCCCCCTGCTCACGGACCGTTCGTTCTCCGCGAGGTCTTGGAGTGCGTGTGGCTTGCGACCGCTTTTCGTCAGCCGGACATGGCAACGAACTTCGGGGCCGTTCGACCGCTCCCAACCAAAGCGGCAGCTCCGCTCCGCTTCGCCGCACGACTCCGAGCTGCTGACGCGCCGAAGAGGTCTCGCTCCGGTCCGGAGGCCCACCCTGCGAGCCGCAATGGGGATGACCGGGAATCACCGGTCGACTTCGGCGTCGGGTTTGCGGTAGTGAGGATGCCCTTCGCCATGAGCAACAATTCGCATCGATTCATCACCACCGCCGAGGCCCTGAAGGAAGAGCACAAGGGCCGCACCAACCATTGGCTTTGCCACGCCGAGGTCTGCGGCGCGAAGGCCCTCCAGATCTGCCGGGCGACCTTGCCGGCGGGCGAAGGCCACGGCTTCCACACGCATCCGGAGCTGGAGGAAGTGATCTACGTGCTCGAGGGCGAGGTCGAGCAATGGGTGGAACGCGAGCATCGCGTGCTGAAGCCGGGCGAGGTGGCGCACATCCCCAAGGGGGTGGTCCACGCGACGTTCAACCCGACCGCGAAGGACGCCGTGATCTTGGCGGTGCTGTCGCCGGCGGTGTTCACCGGTCCGTTCGCGGTGGATGTCAGCGGCGAGGAACCCTGGCGGTCGTTGCGCGGATAGCCGGGCCGTCCAAAAACTCCTGCACTGTGTAGGAGCCGACGCCAAGAGGCTCTGATCGGCTGATGACGATGGAGACTCGTCAACTCATCTCCTCCGCCTGCTCGGACTTTTTGACGGACTGATCACGGACCCCACACCGGCCCGCTCAGGCCAGGATGCTCTTCACCACCTCGCCGGCGACGTCGGTGAGGCGGAATTTTCGCCCGTCGTGCAGATAGGTGAGGCGCTCATGGTCGAAGCCGAGCAGGTGCAGCACGGTCGCGTGGAGGTCGTTGAAGCTCACCTTGTCGACGACCGCCTTGTGGCCGAGCTCGTCGGTGGCGCCGTGGTGGACGCCACCCTTCGCGCCGCCGCCGGCCATCCAATAGGTGAACGCGTGGGGGTTGTGGTCGCGGCCCGGCTTGCCGCCCTTCTGCGACACCGGCAGGCGCCCGAACTCGCACCCCAGATCACCAACGTCTCGTCGAGGAGCCCGCGCTGCTCCAGGTCGGCGAGCAGGCCCGCGACTGGTTGGTCGGTCTCGCGGGCGAACCCGCCGTGGTTGCCCACGATGTCCTCGTGGCCGTCCCAGCTGCGCTGGTTGTCCATGCCGCCGGAGTAGATCTGCACGAACCGCACGCCGCGCTCGACCATGCGGCGGGCCATGAGGCACTGGGCGGCGAAGTGCTTGCAGTGCGGCTGGTCGAGACCGTAGAGGCGCTGGACCGAAGCCGGTTCGCGTCCGATGTCGAAGGCCTCGGGCGCGGCGGTCTGCATCCGATAAGCGAGCTCGAAGCTCTGGATGCGCGCGTCGAACTCGCCGTCGAGCGGCGAATGCCCGAGGCGGCCGCGGTTGAGGTGCGCGAGCAGGTCGAGTTGCGCGCGCTGCGCGGCGTCGCCCATGCCGGCCACCGGACGGAGATTGTCGATGGGCTCGCCCTTGGGTCGCAGCCAGGTGCCCTGGTAGACGCTGGGCAGGAAGCCCGCGCCCCAGTTGCTCGCGTGGCCCTTGGGCAAGCCGCGGTCGAGCGGATCGCTCATCACGACGAACGACGGCAGGTCGCGGCTCTCGCTGCCGAGCCCGTAGGTCGCCCACGATCCCACGCAGGGGAAGCCCATCCGGGTCGAGCCCGTGTTCGCCATGAACAGCGCGGGGCTGTGGTTGTTCGACTCGGTGTGGCAAGAGTGGAGGAAGGCCATCTTGTCCACATGGCGCGCGAGGTGGGGGAACAGGCTGCTCACCCAGGTGCCGCTCTGGCCGTGGCGCGCCCAATCGAACGGCGACTTCATCAACGGCCCGACCGATCCGGTGAAGAACCCCGTGTTCTTGTCGAAGCCGGGCAGCTCTTTCCCGTCGCTCTTGGTGAGCTCGGGCTTGTGGTCCCACGTGTCGACCTGGCTGGGACCGCCGTTCATGAAGAGCCAGATCACCGACTTGGCGCGGGCCGGGAAATGAGGCGGTCGCGCGATGAGCGGGTCGGCCGACACCGCGGCCGACGCCGACGGCAGCAGCAATCCCGAGTCCTGGAAAAGTCCCGCGAGCGCGAGCATGCCGGCACCCGCACCGGCGCGGCGGAGCATCTGGCGACGGTCGATCAGCGAAGGGTCATTCCACATAGATGGTCTCGTTGAGGCCGAGCACGACCTGGGCGAAGTCGGCGAACGCCGCGGCGCCGGGATCCGGTTTCTGCGCGGCTTTGTAGCGTTCCGTCTGCTGACGGATGAAGGCGAGGGCATCGTCGGCCTCGGGTTTCGTGGGCGGCCGGTTCAGCGCGAGCGTGTAGGCGCGGCGGACGGCATCGGGCGGCGACGTGCCGGGACCGGGCGCGAACCTCCGCGCGAAGGCCTCGGCCCACGATCGGATTTGCGGGCTGTTCATCAGCATCAGGGCCTGCGGCGCCACGGTCGTGGCTTGGCGCGAACCTTGGCTGGCCAGCGGTTCCGGCGCGTCGAAGGCCTGCATGGCCGGGACCATCTGGCTGCGCTTCACGGTGAAGTAGATGCTCCGGCGGCGGCTGGCTTGGTCGAGCGTGCCCGGACCGTACATGTTCGTCTCCAGGACGCCCGAGACCCAGAGCAACGTGTCGCGGATTGCCTCCGCCGACAACCGCATCGGGATGCGGCCGGGAAGCTTCCCGGTCGCGTCGGTCTTCATCGGCCCGGACTTTCCGGCCGTACGTCCGCCGGTCGCCGGGACCCGCGCCGGCGCCTGCTGGTACAGCGCGCTCTCCATCATGAGCCGATGGACCGGCTTGAGCCGCCAACCACCGCGGATCAGCTCGGAGGCGAGCCAATCCAGCAGCTCGGGATGGGACGGCTTCGCGCCCTGGACGCCGAGATCGTTCGGGGTCGCGACGAGACCTTCGCCGAAGTGGTGCTGCCAGAGCCGGTTCACGATCACGCGGGCGAGCAGATGGCCGGCACCGGCGTCGGCGTCGGTAATCCAGTTGGCCAAGGTGCGCCGACGTCCCGAGAAGCGCGCGCCAGCGGGCGGCTGCCACGCCCAACGGGGATCCGGGTCGGCACCGCGTCCGACGACCTGGAGGAACCCCGGCGTGGCCACCCCGCGCTTCAGATCGGTGCTGCCGCGTTGCAGGAAGTGCGTCTCGGGCAGGAAATCGCCGCCCTGCGTGTGCATCCGGACCGCCGGATGGCCCTCGGCGCAGACGAGCACCTTGGTGAGCGCGGGCTTCGGCGCCCGGCGCGAATGCTCCTCGACCGCTTCGTGGACCGCGCGCCAGCCGGGATCGGACCGCTTCCACCAACCCAGGAGCGCGGTGTGATCGGTGGCGGTGAGCGCGGCCCGCGATGCTCCGGTCCCGCGCAGCTTGGCGAACGCCGCCACGACGTCGCCGGGCAGCGCCCCATCGTCGGGAGCCGCATCGGGAGCCGTGGTCACCGAGATCCGCGGACGTCCGATGTTGTGGCGCGTGTTGAGCGCGAACTCGAGCCGGACCTCGAAGCGGGTGCCGCCGTCGGATCCCACAGGCCGCTCGAGATCGAACACCGCCGCGTGGTCCTTTCCGAACTTCGGGTCGACGGCCCAACCGGTCTTGGGGTTGTCGTCGATGGCGGATGCCGCGGACAACGATGCGGCGTCCTGCTGGAAGGTGGCGCGGGCCCGGACGAGCTTGATCTCGTTCGTCTCGCCGCCGGCCGCCGGCGACACGAACACGCGGACGCGGCTGAGCCCGATGTTCCCGTTGTCGGCGCGCCCGGGGCCGCCCTGCGGCAAGCTGGGATGCGCGAGCGCTTCCACACGGATCGCGCGGATCCTGGAGGTCCGCGAATCGGCGACGAAGGTGTAGGTGTCCGAATCGCCGTTCTTCCCCTCGGCGAGATACGATCCGTCGTCGAGCTTGCGGAAGGTCGTCCCCGCCTTGGACGTCAGACCGACCGGGTCGAGCAGCTCCCAGCGCGAGGCCGGCATCGTCGCGGCGCCGGACGCCTGCCAGGCCTCGAACTTCGCGGGCAGGTCGCGCTCTTCGTACGCTTTCTCGGCGGCGACGAACGGCGCGTGGGCCTCGTCGAAGGCGAGCTTCGCCCGTCGTGTGGCGTCGGGTTGGAGGTCGAGCTCCAGCTCGCTGCGCACGGTCGTGGTGAAGGTCGAGAGCATCCGGTAGTAGTCGCGCGCCGGGATCGGATCGAACTTGTGGTCGTGGCAGCGCGCGCAGCCGACGGTGAGGCCGAGCATCGCCGTGCCCGTGGTCGCGAGCATGTCGTCCAGCGCGTCGTAGCGGGTGCGTTCGACCTCGTTGGCGGTGATCTGCGTGGGGAAGACGCCGGCACCGAGGAATCCCGTCGCCATCAGCGCGAGCGGGTCCTCGGGCGCGAACTCGTCGCCGGCGATCTGCCAGCGCACGAACTGGTCGTACGGCATGTCCGAGTTCAGCGCCTTGATGACGAAGTCCCGGAAGTGGTAGGCGCCGGGCCGGTCGTAGTCGTGCTCGAAGCCCGAGCTCTCGGCGAAGCGCGCGACGTCCAGCCAGTGGCGCGCCCAGCGCTCGCCGTGCCGCGGGCTTTCGAGCAGGCGGTCCACCACCTTCGCCCACGCGCCGGGGGAACGGTCGCGCTCGAAGTCCTCGACCTCTTCCGGTGTCGGCGGCAGTCCGAGAAGATCGAACGACACGCGGCGGATCAATGTCCGGCGGTCCGCCGACGGGACCGGCTTCGTTCCGCGTTCCTTGCCGGCCGCGACCACGTCCACCGCGTTGCCACGTCCGCCGCGGAGTCGGGCGTCCACGGCGACCGCAGGCGGACGGAGCGGACGGAACGCCCACCAATCGCGGTCGCTCGCGGTGATGCTGCCGCGGTCCTTCTTGGCCGGCGCCTTGCCCTCGACGAGCGGCGCGTCGTACGGCGCACCGTCATCGATCCACGCGGCGAGCTTGCGGACCACGTCGTCCGGCAGCTTGTCGCCCTTGGACGGCATGTGCGGCTCTTTGGCGTGCGAGACCAGCTGGAGCAACCGGCTCGACCGGGAGTCGTACAAAGTGACGACCGGTCCTTCGGCGCCGCCTTTGACCAGCCCTTCACGCGTGGCGAGGTCCAGCTCTCCTTTGGTCTGCTCGCTGCCGTGGCACTTCAGGCAATGCGCGGTCAGCAGCGGACGCACCTGGGTCCGGAAGGTCTCGAGGCCGCGGACCAAGCGCTCGGCATGATCGGACGGCAGAGCCGCGGCCGCGACGGACCCGCATGTCAGCGCGGAAAGGACGAGGAGAACGGCGATCTTCATCGGGGATGCGGGCAGGGACGCGCTGCGGTTCAGGCGAGGATGCCTTTGACGACCTGGCCGGCGACGTCGGTGAGCCGGTAGTCGCGGCCGGTGTGGCGATAGGTGTGGCGTTCATGGTCGAGGCCCATGAGATGGAGGATCGTCGCGTGGAAGTCGTGCACGTGGACCTCGTCGCGTCCGACGCGGATGCCGTGGTCGTCGGACGACCCGTACACCGTGCCGGCCCGGACACCGGCACCGGCGAGCCACGAGGAGAAGACCCAGTGATGATGCTCGCGGCCCTTGTGGTCGGCGGTGGCGTTGAAGGGCGTGCGGCCGAACTCGGTGGTCCACACGACGAGCGTGTCGTCCAGCATGCCGCGTTGCTTGAGGTCGCGCAGCAGCCCCGCGACGGCTTGGTCCACGTTCTTGGCCAGCGGCACGTGCGTCATCATGTCGCCGTGGGCGTCCCAGTTGTCGGACGACCCGACGTCGATCAGCTCGACGAAGCGGACGCCGCGTTCCGCGAGCCGGCGGGCGACGAGGCATTGCCAGGCGAAGCCCTTGGTGCTGCCGCGTTCCAGGCCGTAGAGCGCGAGCGTGGCGTCGCTCTCGCGGGACAGGTCGAAGACGTCGGGCAGCTCCATCTGCATCCCGAAGGCGGTCTCGAAGGATTGAATGCGTGCGGCAAGCAACGGATCGCTGTGGCGCACGCCAAGATGGCGCCGGTTCAAAGATTGAAGGAGGTCGAACTCCATTTCTTGAAAACCAGCCGCATCAGGTTGCGGGTTCATGTTCGGGATAGGCTCAGGGCCTGGAACAACACGGGTGCCCTGATGGCAGGACGGGAGAAAATTTGAGGACCAAACTTGCCCGCCCGCGTAAGGGAGAAACGGCGCAAGCACAACAAAGGATGGGAGGTTGCGGTTGACGGTTCCGAGTCCGTAGCTGACCCACGAGCCCAGACTCGGGCGGGCGACGGTGACTGAACCGGTGTGGACCCCGAGAGTCGCTTCGAAATGACTGTTATGATCCCCGTGCATTGAGCGAATCAGCGCGATGTCATCGACGCACCCTGCCATGTTGGGGAACAAGTCACTGACCTCGGTGCCGCAGCGACCGTAGTGTCCAAATTTCCACAGAGGGGCCTTGAAGTAACCGCGAGGTCCTTTCTTGCCGTGGTTCGCAACTAGCTTTGGCTTAGGGTCGAAGGAATCCACGTGAGACAGCCCGCCGCTCATGTAGAGGAAAACCACGCGCTTGGCCTTGGGCGCAAAATGTGGAACTCGCGGCGCAAGCGGGTCAGGCAGATGGCTGCGGGAATCATCCGCGAGAATGTCGGCAATGATTCCGGGCAGGAGCATAGAACCGCCGACGAGCGATCGGAGCGCTTGGCGGCGCGAGCAGACACAGTTGGAATGGTTCGGCAACATCAGGCGCTGGGAAGGGACAAGCATCCCAATTTCTCCGTCAATCTAGGTGCTGCCGGAACCTCCGGCAAGCGTACTCCAACCGCTGCGCGAAAAGAATCCGAATCCTTAGCGACGGATGGGAGGTCGAGAAAGCAGCGCTTTCGAATGAAGAATTGCATAGCAGATGATCGCTTGGCGGTGGGTGGGCGGTTAGTAGATGGCGGGCATAGGGACTAAGAATTCGCATGCGTTCGCGGCGGCGCAGAAATTTCGTTATGCCTTCATCCGGCGGCGTGGGCACACTTCACTGGGGTGGTGGACAACACGGAGGTGTTTTTCAAGGTGGTGCGCGTCGCGCTGGGTGA
>JANNAJ010000133.1:0-4764 GCA_031384285.1 Verrucomicrobiota bacterium | reverse complement strand
CGCCGCCTTCTCGGCGATGCGCGCCCGCGGTGCCAACGTCACCGACTTCGTCGTCCTCGTCGTGGCGGCGAACGACGGCGTCATGCCGCAGACGCTCGAGGCGCTCTCGCATGCGCAGGCCGCGAAGGTCCCGATCATCGTCGCCGTCAACAAGTGCGACCATCCTGCGGCCAACCCGCTCAAGGTGCGCCAGCAGCTCCAGGACAAGGGCCTGCTGCCCGATGATTGGGGCGGCGACACGCTCTACGTCGATTGCTCCGCCGTCACCAAGCAGGGCATCGACAAGCTCATCGACTCCATCCTGCTCCAGGCCGAGCTGCTCGAGCTCAAGGCGAACCCCGACCGCAACGCCAAGGGCAACGTGATCGAATCCGGTGTCGAGGCCGGCGGCCCGGTGGCGACCGTGCTCGTCCGCAAGGGCACGCTGCGCGTGGGCGACATCATCCTGTGCGGCGAGCACCACGGGAAGGTCCGCGCGATGATGAACGAGGAAGGCGCTCGCCTGAAGGAGGCGACACCCTCCGTCGCCGTCCGCGTGCTGGGCCTCAACGGGATCCCCGAGGCCGGGTCCGAGTTCAGCGCCGTCGAGGACGACCGCGCCGCCCGCGACCTCGCCGAGGAGCGCTTCAACGCCCGCAAAAAATCCGAGTTCGAGGGCGTCCGCCCGCGGCGCCAGACGCTCGAGGACATCTTCGGCCAGATCCGCGACATGACCGCGAAGGTGCTCAAGGTCATCATCAAGGCGGACACCCAAGGATCCGTGGAGGCGATCTGCGACGCGATCAACAAGATCGATTCCAGCAAGGTCTCCCTCGAGATCCTCCACAGCGCCGTCGGCGCGGTGAGCTCCGCGGACGTGCTGCTCGCCAGCTCTTCGAACGCCGTCATCCTCGGGTTCCACACCCGCGTCGACAACAGCGCCGCCGAGCAGGCCAAGCACGAGGGCGTGCAGATCAAGCTCTACGCGATCATCTACGAGCTCATCGACCAGGTGAAGGAGGCGATGGCCGGTCTGCTCGATCCTTTGCTCAAGGAGGTCGTCGTCGGCCAGGCCGAGGTCCGGAAGGTGTTCAACCTCTCGAAGGGCGGGAACGTCGCCGGCTGCGCCGTCACCAGCGGCCGGTTGGTGCGCGGCAAGATGCGCGTCCGCCGCCGGACGAACCTCATCTATGAGGGCGTCTCGCTCACGCTCAAGCGCTTCCAGGACGAGGTCAACGAGGTGCGCTCCGGCATGGAGTGCGGCATCCGCCTCGACGGGTTCGACGATTTCCAGGAAGGCGACGTCGTCGAGTGCTACACCACCGAGAAGGTCGCCCAGAAGCTCTGACCGCGACGGTCGCGCCCAGGATCGAGATGGAACCCAACCGCCGACTCTTCCGTGTCAAGGAACTGCTCAAGCACGAGATCGCCGAGTGCCTCCGGCGCGAGTTCGCCATCGATTCCGTGGGGCTGCTCACGGTGAACGACGTCGGCGTCGCGGGGGACCTGCGCTCGGCCACGGTGTTCGTCGGGTTCGTCGGCAACCCCAAGCAACGCGAGCGCGCCACGGCGGAGCTGTCCAAGCACGCTAAGCGCATCCAGACCGTGATCGGTTCCGGCATCCGGCTGCGGTACACGCCGGAGCTCCGCTTCCAGATCAACGATTCCATCGAGCAGGGCAACCGCGTCATCGCGCTGCTCGACGAGATCGAGCGCTCGACCGCCTCGCCTTCCCCCTCCGCTTCCTGAGTCCGCCGGCCGCGTCCGCGCCGGCCGACCCCATGAAACCAGTCCCCAAGACCGTCGAACGCATCCTGGACACCCTCAAGGACGCGCACCGCATCTGCATCGTCGGCCACATCCGCCCGGACGGCGATTGTATCGGGTCCCAACTCGGCCTCGCGCTCGCGCTGGAGAACGCCGGCAAGGACGTCACCGTCTGGAACCAGGACGTCGTGCCCGACAAGCTGCGTTTTCTCGACCCCGAGAAGCGGGTGAAGAAGCCCCAGGCAGGGCAGACCTTCGACGTCGTCGTCGCCACCGATTGCGCGAGCTTCGAGCGCCTCGGCCGTGTCGGCGAGCACATCGGGCAGCGCGGCACGTTCATCAACATCGACCACCACGCGTCGAACACGAAGTACGCCGACATCAACTGGGTCTCGCCCCGTGAACCGTCGAGCGGCGAGCTGGTCTACGACCTCTGCGAATGGGCCGGTTGGAAGATCACCCAGCCGATCGCCGATTGCCTCTTCACCGCTGTCAGCACCGACACCGGCAGCTTCCAATATCCGTCCACGACGCCGGACACCTTGGAGACCGCCGCCCACCTGGTCGACCGCGGCGCGGACCTCGGCAAGATCTGCAAGGAGGTCTACCAGAGCTACCCGCTCACCCGGGTGAAGCTGCTGCGCCACGTCTACAACAAGTTCCGCCTCACCCACGGCGACAAGACCGCCTATTTTTGGCTGAAGCTCGCGGACTACGCCCGGACCGGCGCCAGCACGGAGGAGAGCGAGGGCCTCATCGACCATATCCGTGCCATCGAGGGTGTGGTCGTGGCGGTCGTCTTCGAGGAGGTGGGCGCGAACCATTCGCGGATCAGCCTCCGTTCGAAGGACGAGCGTGTGAACGTGAACGAGGTCGCCGCCCTCTTCGGCGGCGGCGGCCATAAAGCGGCCGCCGGAGCCCGTGTCGAAGGCAGCCACCTGTCCGTCCAACGCCGCGTCCTCGGCGCCGTCAAACGCGCGCTCGCCGCGCAACCCGCCGCACGATGACCCCGTTCTCAGCCCTCGACGGCGCCCTGCTCGTGGACAAACCGGCGGAGTGGACCTCCCACGACGTGGTCGCGAAGCTCCGCAACCACTTCCGCATCTCCAAGGTCGGCCACTGCGGCACGCTCGATCCGATGGCCACCGGCCTGCTGATCCTCGTGCTCGGCCAAGCGACCAAGCTCTCCGAGAAGCTCATGTCATCGGACAAGGTGTACGAAGGCGTGATGCGTCTGGGCGAATCGACCGATTCCCACGACGCGGACGGCGAGGTCACCGGGTCGATGCCGGTGCCGCTGTTGTCCCTCGCGGACCTCGAAGAGGCGGCCAAGTCGTTCCTCGGGGACCAGCACCAGGTCCCGCCGATGGTGAGCGCCGTGAAGATCGGCGGTGTCGCGCTGCACAAGCTCGCGCGCAAGGGCATCGAGGTGGAGCGCCAGCCGAGGTTGATCCATCTCTACAGCTACCGGTTCACCGACTACGAGGAGCCGTTCGCCTACTTCACGGTCGCCTGCACCAAGGGCACCTACGTCCGCGTGCTGGCGCACGACATGGGCCAGAAGCTCGGCTGCGGCGCGCACCTCACCCGGTTGCGCCGGACCGCCAGCGGCAAGTTCGACGTCGCCGATGCGCACGTGCTGGAAGACATCCTGAAGTGGACGCCGGCCGAGCTCACGCAGCACGTCATCCCCTTTCTGAAGCTGAAGCAATACGAGTGAGCCGCGGTCCGTGGGGTCACGGGACACGCATCACGTCCTCCGATGGTCATCGCCCGATATCCGCGTGATCTCCCGCGCCATCCGCGCGGGCTTTGTCTCGCGATGGGCATGTTCGACGGGGTGCACCTCGGCCACCAGCATGTCGTCCGGTCCGCGCTCCTCGAAGCGGCGACCCAAGGGGCCCGCGGTGTCGTGGTCACCTTCGATCCGCATCCGCTCGCGGTGGTCGATCCGGCGCATGCGCCGCTCCTTCTCCAGACCTTGCCGCAGCGCTTGCGCGCGATCGGTGCGCTCGGAGCGGACGCGGTGCTCGTCAACCCCTTCACGAAGGAGTTCGCGTCGGTGACCGGCGAAGGATTCGTCCGCGGTCTCGCCGCCGACGCCGGGCCGCTCCGCAGCATCAGCGTCGGGCAAGGATTCCACTTCGGGAACCGTCGCAGCGGCAACGTGCCGTTGCTCCGGGTGCTCGGAGCGGAACTCGGTTTCGTCACCCACGAGTGCGCCCCGGTCTCCATCGGCGACGAACGGGTGAGCAGCAGCTTGGTGCGCCGTTGTCTGCGTGCCGGCCAGTTCGAGCAGGTCGCGGAACTGCTCGGACGCCCGTGCTCGCTCGCCGGCACCGTGGTCGCCGGCGACCGCCTCGGCCGGAGGCTGGGTTTCCCGACGGCCAACCTCGATGTCCGCGGCCTGGAACTCCCGCCGCATGGCGTCTACGCGGCGCGCGTCCTCGTCCGGCAGGAGACCGTCCCCGCGGTGCTGAACCTCGGCATCCGTCCGACCGTCGGGAACTCCGAAGGCGGGCTGCGCTTCGAGGTCCACCTCCTGGATTTCCAGGGCGATCTCTACGGTGAGGAGCTCGAGGTCGGGTTCGTGGCGAAGTTGCGCGAAGAGCGGAAGTTTCCGGGCATCGATGCGCTGAAGGCCCAGATCGGGCTCGATGTCGCTGCCGCCCGCGCGGTCCTGACGGCCTGAGCCGGCGACTCCATGCCGCCTCGGGAGCGACATGGCGCCGTATCTGGCGGACTCCGCGGTTGACGGCCGGGCCGTCCTCCGCGCAGCTTCCCGCCCGATGTCTTCGGACCGCATCACCGCCCGCACCTCCTCCGCGCTGAAACGCGCGGTCGTGGCCGCGTGGCCGTCGATGCATGCCGTATGGGCAAAGCGTGGCTTTGCCGCCGGCGGTTCCCGAGGATGACCTGACACCAGACAACATCTCGTCCTTGGACCCGCCGCGGATCGCACCGGCGGGTTTTGTTTTTCCCGGCGGTCTCCACGGCGGTCCTTCCCGGACGATACCC
>JANNAJ010000128.1:0-1872 GCA_031384285.1 Verrucomicrobiota bacterium | reverse complement strand
GCCGGTCGCGCTGAAGCCCGGGATGAGCCGGAACGTGCTCGCGGGGTCGGAGGGATCGGTGCCGGCGACGAATTCCGCGAGGGTGGTCGCGCCGTCGTGGTCGCCATCGAGCGCGGCGTCGGTCGGGTCGGCAGGGTCGAGGCCGTGCGCGAGTTCCCAGTCGTCGGCGATGCCGTCGCGGTCCTGGTCGGCGCGGTTCGGCAGGCCCGGCGTCGGCAGGGCAGGAAAGCGGACGATGGTCGCGCCTCCGTCCGGCAGCCGGCCTTCGGACACGTCTTCCGCCTGCGGTCCGAAGGTCACCGCGTCGATGAGCGTGCCGTCGGGCGCGAAGAACCCGATGTCGTCGCCCTTCGCGCTAAGCTTGAAACCGACGTGGTCGGCCCCCTTTGAGGGAGCGCCGTCGGCGCGGATGAGCGCGTGGGCGTTGGTGCCGCCACCGAGGAAGGACAGCGGCGGGAAGGTCGACTTCGTGCGGACGGACAGGTCGTCGGACAGATGATGGCCCGAGAGTTCCACGGCGTCGGCGGACGGGTTGAAGAGTTCGAACCAATCCTCGCCCGACGACGGCGCGGCCATCCATTCGTTGACCATCACGCGATCGCTCGGCGCGAGCGGCACGGCGGCGTTGGTCGCGCCGGGAGTGGGCCGGGCCAGCTTCCATGCGCCCGTCCCGTCGGGCACGCGGCCGATGGAGCGGTCGGCGATCTGGAGGCCGAAGGCGACCGAATCCAGCACCACGCCGCCGCGAGCGGCGGTGTCCACGAGGAAGACCGTCGCACCGCCGCGGTCCAGCCCGAAGGCGGCGATGGTGTCCGAAGAGGGGCGGGTCGCATCGCAGCGGACGCGGAGGAACCCATGCGCGGCGAGGGAGACGCCGGCGCCGAAGGTCGACTTGCGGCCTGCTGCGAGGTCGTCGGTGAGACTCAATCCGGCGAGGTCGACGGCGACGTCGTTCGGGTTGTGCAACTCGATCCAGTCCGGGTAGGAGCCGTCCGCCTCGGCGAGACCGTAGTTGTGGGCGAGCACCTCGTTGAGCACGAGCGGCACGAGCGGGCCGGGGCCGACGGAGTTCGTCACCGAGCGCGTGGCGTCGAGGGCCGCGCCGAAGACGATGTCGGAGCTGCTCGCGCTGATCTGGTGGACCTCGACGTCGAGCACGTTGTCGCCTTGCCGAAGGAGGTCGGCCGGCAGGTCGTACGGCCCTTCGTACGCGGCATCCCCCACGTTGCGGGTTGCGAAGGTCGAGAACGTCGGGACGCCCGAGGGGATCCCGGTCCGCGTCAGCTCTTGGCCGTTCAACCAGAAGACCGCTCCGTCGTCGACGACCGGATGGAGCGAGAGGCGGACGCCCGCGGTGTTGGTGGCGAAGGTGAAGTGCGCGCGGAAGTAGTAGGTCGTCCGGCCGAGCGGTAGCGGCGTGTTCTTCGGCGCGGGCAAGGCCGCGTCCTCGTGGTAGAGCAGCGCTCGGCCGGAGGGCCAGGCGCCGTCATCGAAGGCAGGTGCCCGCCACGCGGTCCCTTGGTCGCCGTTCGTCCAGAAGCGCCACGAGTCCGTGATGCCCAGTAGCGGAAGCGTGACGGTGGTGACATTGGTCCCGCCTCCGCCGCCGTCGCCGCGGGGATTTCCGCCGCCGGGCGTCGGCGCGGTGAAGGCGATGATCCGCGCGCCGCCGTCGGGCGAGCGGCCTTGAGAGATGCCGTCCGTCTGCGGGCCGTAGACCACGGCGTCGATGAGCGAGAGGTCCGGCGCGGAGAGGAAGAGGCTGCCGGCCTCGGGGAAGAGCGTGAAACCGACATGGTCCGCCTTCGAGCCGTCCCCGTCGGCGGTGTAGACCGAGAGACCTCTTCCAGCGATGAAGCTGAGCGGCGCGAG
>JANNAJ010000126.1:0-4182 GCA_031384285.1 Verrucomicrobiota bacterium | reverse complement strand
CGCCGAGATCCCGGATGGCGCGGAGCTTGTGGTCGGTGAGCGTTCCTGGCTCGCCCTCGAAGGTGACCTCCTCGGCCTCGTCCCACGGCAGCAGCGCCTTCATGCCGTCGGTGAGGAATCTCAGCTGGTCCGGCGACAGATAGCTGGGCGTGCCGCCGCCGAAGTAGATGAACTTCGGTTTGCGCCCGCCGATGAACGGCTTCGCGGCGTAGACGGCGAGCTCCTTGAGCAGCGCGTCGATGTAGCCCTTGATGTCGTCCGCGTTCTTGTCGGTGTAGACGCGGAAATAGCAGAAGTGGCAGCGCTTCCGGCAGAACGGGATGTGGGTGTAGAGGCCGAGCGGGACCCCGGGCCGCGGCGGCATCTCGAGCGCGGCCGCGAACTCGGGGACGGCCTCCTGCTTCCAGAAGGCGAACGGCGGGTAGTTCGCGACGAAGTAGTTGCCGGCCGTCGTCTCCTTCTGGATGGGCGGACCGGCGGTCTTCGGCGGCGGGGCGATGGTGATGGAGCTCATCGGGAAAGTTTCAGGTCCAAAGTTGATGGTTTCAGGTGAAGGCGTCCCGGTTCAATCCGTGTCCGGGTCGGTGAATGGCATGGGTCGCCAGCGGTAACCAGCCGGTTCGATGGTGACGACGGCGCCACCGGAGAGGCGGTTCTCGATCTCAGGCAAGACCCGGAACAGGAGCGCGGTCACATGGTCCGGCCGCGCCGTGCGCAGGCGGAACACGATGACGCTGGGCAGCGAGGCCCGGGTCCGGGCGACGATCTCCGCGAAGTCGAGGTCGAACGTCAGCACGACGCGGTCTTCCTGCCGCGCTTTCTCGAAGATGAGTTCTTCGCTGAGACGTTGAAGACCTTCATCGCGCAGATGGACAGCATCGTGTCCCGCCTGCCGCAGCGCGGCGACGGTCGACGGCGACACGCCCATGTCCGCGAGAAACCTCATGCGGCGAGCGGCGCGAAGGGATGCAGTTCCTCGCTGGCGAGGGCGGCGGAGTAACGCATCGCCTCGGTCAGGTCGGCGGCCTCCAGATCGGGGTAGGCTTCGATGATCTCGGCGTGGGTCATGCCGCTGGCGAGCAGTCTCATGACTTGGGCAACGGTGAGGCGCATGCCGCGGATGCAGGCGCGCCCGCCCATGACGGCGGGATCGTGTGAGATGCGGGTGAACATAAGGTCAACGGTCGAAGTATTGCTGGAACGAAGGACATTTCGAGACGAAGTGGTTGCCGGCTGGCACCGCTTTCGCGGTGCGGCTCGTCTTCGACTTGGCGACCGGGGATGTCGCTGCGCTCAATCCCCGGCTAATGGCTGGCAAGCCTCCGGCTTGCCGAAACGGGCGCAGGTGCGTTTGGGCCAAGAGTAGGTGCGATTGGACCAAAAGTGATACCTTACGCTCCCGGAAGATCCACGTTCGGGGCAACGCGGAACGTTGCGAGCGATTAGCCGGGGGTTGAGGAGCGCAGCGACGACACCCCCGGAACCGGACGCAATTCGACCGCACCGCGAAGCGGTGCCAGCGTCGGAATGCCCCCACAAATGTCGTGTGCTTTTTCACAGCAGGTATCTCGGGTCGTAGGCCACGCCGTGTTTCTCCACCGGTTCCTTCAGTTCGGACGCGAAATCCCGATGAGCATGATGCTCTTCCTGCCTTCGGATGTAATCCAACTCCCGCTCACGCGCGGAAGCGCTGACCGTTAAGGCGGCATAGCCATCCTGCCACGCGAACTCCGGCTCGAAATCCATCCGAGCCCAGGCAGAGGAAGCTTTCTTCAGTTCGCGCATGAAGTCGGCGAGGCAGTGCGTCGCCTTGAGGCCGACGAGCAGGTGGACGTGGTCGGCCACGCAGCCGACCTGCCGGCTGATGCCCCCAAGTCCGTTGACGGCACCTCCGAGATAATCGTGCAGACGGGCACACCCTTCCGGGCGGATGGATGTCCGCCGCTCCTTTGTCGAAAAGACGATGTGGTAATGGAGGCTTAGAAAGGTGGAGGCCATGCGGTCACGGGGCTGGCATCGCTTCGCGATGCGCTTGGGCTCGGACCGCGGACCGAGGGTGTCGCTGCGCTCGACCCCCGGCTGATGGCAGGCAAGCCTCCGGCTTGCGGCTGATGCGCGCGGCCGACGGAGTGAACTTGCCTTGGCGCGGGAGGCTCATTTTTTCTCCCCGAAGCAATAGACCGAGCCGTCCTCGGACCCGACGACGATGTGGCCGTCCACCACCGCGGGGGAGCTCTGCACGGGCTGGCCGATCTCGTAGTTCCACAGCTCCTTCCCGGTCGCGAGCGACACCATGTAGAGCCGGCCGTCGTCGGATCCGACGATGATCTTGTCTCCGGCCACCACCGGCGAGCTGTCCACCTTGCCCCGCGTGGCGAAGGTCCAGACGCCTTCGCCGGTGGCCCGCCGGATGCAGTGCAGGCGCTTGTCGCGACCGCCCACGACCACGAGATCCTTGGTGACCGCGGGCGACGAGAAGTACGGGAACGCGCGGTCCTTGTAGGTCCAGACGATCTTGCCTTCCTTGAGGTCCACGCACAGGAAGGCGTTCTCGTAATGGCCGACGTAGAGCTTGCCGTCCACCAGCGCGCCGGAAGCCGCGATGTACGCGCCGGCCTCGATCTCCTTGATCTTCTCGCCCTTGGCCAGACCGAGCACGTGGATGATGGCGTCGCATCCGCCGAACGCCGTGAGCCCGTCGCCGATCGCCGGCGAGCCGTTGATGTAGTTGCCGGTCTCGAAGACCCAGTTGGTCTTCCCGGTCGCGGCGTCGAGGTCGTAGAGACGGTAATCGTAGGCGCCGATGAGCACCGACTTGCGCGCGCCGTCGGGCGACCGCACCCAGTTGGCGCTCGAAAGGATCTTGTCCTCGACGCCGTGGCGCCAGAGCTCCTTGCCGGTCGAGGCGTCGATGGCGAAAAAGTTGGTGTTCTCCGTGCCGAAATAGACACGTCCGTCGAGCACCAGCGGCGACCCCTCGATCGGTCCGTCGGCTTGGAACGACCAGACCTTCTTGCCGGCGGCGAGGTCGACGCAGAAGAGGTTGGAATCGCCGGCGCCGAAGAACACCTTGCCGCCGACGATCGCCGGCGAGGATTTCACCGGGCCGCCGGTCTTGAAGGTCCACTTCAGCACCGGCTTGTCCGGCAACCGCGCGTCGCTGGTGCCGGCGAGCGACGGTTGTCCCCGGAACATCGGCCAATCGGACGCGGCGTGGACGGCGACGACAGCCCAAAAGGCCGACAGCAGCGCGGCGACGCGGAGGCGGAGCGGGGACGGCTTCATCACAGCGGTGAACATTTCGCACGCACCGGACCTTGGCAAAGGATTTACTACGGGTGCGTAGTATCTCCGCCGGATAGCCCGTTCAATCGGTCCGCTGCGACCCGGCCTTGATCTCGACGACGTCGTGCGGCGACGCCTCGCGCAGGCCGGCCGGGCTGACGCGGATGTACCGCGCCTTCGAGCGCAACGCCGGGAGGTCGCGGGCGCCCAGGTAGCCCATGCCCGACTGGATGCCGCCGACGAGCTGGGCGAGCACGGTGTCCACGGAGCCGGAGACCTCCTTGAGCGCCTCGACGCCTTCGGCGGCGGCCTTGCGGTGGGTGTCGGACGCGACGTGCCCGTAGCGCGCGGCGGAACCGGCCTTCATCGCGGCGAGGCTGCCCATGCCGCGATACTGTTTGTACATTTTCCCGTTGATCTCCATGATCTGGCCGGGCGCTTCCGGGCAGCCGGCGAGAATGCCGCCGCACAACACCGCCTGCGCCAGCGTCAACGCCTTGACCACGTCGCCGGATTTCGTGATGCCGCCGTCGGCGAGAATGGAGACTTTCTTCTTGGCCGCCGCGCGCGAGGCGAGGTAGAGCGCGGTCATCTGCGGAATGCCGACGCCGGCGACGATGCGCGTGGTGCAGATGGATCCCGGACCCTGACCGACCTAGACCATGTTCGCGCCGCGGTTGGCGAGTAATTCCACGCCCGCCGCGCTGGTGACGTTGCCGGCGATGATCGGCAGTTTCGGAAACGCATCCCGCAGCTTGGTGACGGTGTCGCCCACGCCTTTGCTGAAGCCGTGCGCCGTGGAGACGGCGACGACATCCACGCCTCGCTCCACGAGCCCGCCGACATGGGAAAGGATGCGGTCGCGATCGAGTTCGCCGGTGGAATTGCGCGTGGCGC
>JANNAJ010000104.1:0-14617 GCA_031384285.1 Verrucomicrobiota bacterium | reverse complement strand
AAGATGATGGACCTGGCGGGGACCTCGATTCGGTCGCCGTCCTTGAGCTCGATGTCGGCGTTCCGGTCGCCCTTCTCGATGATGTTCGTGACGTTGGCCTCGATGACCGTCTCCTTCTTGGAGACCGGGTCGAACCGGCGGACCTTCACCCGCTTGAGGTTGGCGTATTCGTTCCCGCTCTTGCCGCCGGCCGAGATGATCACGTCGGAGAGCATGAGTTTCCTGCCCTCGACCACGGGGAACGTGCCCGAAAGACCGCCGCTGCCGTAGAGCACGACCCTGCCGGAGCCCGCGCTTTCCATTGTGGCGGACGAGCGGTTGACCGCCTGGAGGTCGAGGCGGAAGGAGCAATCCTGGTAGTATTCGGCGTCGAGCAGCGCCTTGAGCTCCTTGCGGACCACATCGAGCTTCTTGCCGGCCACGCTGAGCTTGACGGAGATCGGGCTCGACCGGGTCACGCGGAACATCGCTTCGCCAGCGTCGGTGACGAAGATCGACTCCGCGTCGCCGCTGCCGCCGATGGCGCGCAGGGCCTCGACGACGGACGGATCCTGATCGACGAGGAACCCGAGGACATCGTGGGGCTTCAGCTCGCGGTTCTCGGCGTCGACGACGGCCGTCGACGGCGATTCTTTCGCGGCCTTGGCGTCGGCGCCTGCGCCGGTCGCGGCCGTGCCCGTGGCGGTGGCCGGCGCAGGCTGCACGGGAGGGTCTTCCGCGAAAGCGGGCACGGCGAGGAGCACGAGCCCCAGTAGGCAGGATCGGTTCATTTTCAGAATCGGTAGTTCAGCGCGAGCGTCACCGTGTTTTGATGGTACCCGTGTCCCGCGAGATTCGAGAGACGGAAATAATGCGAGTATCCGAGGCTGGCCGACAGATTCCGCGTGATCGGCATCCCTGTGCCGACGGAGAACGACAAGGTGTCGGCGCTCTCGCCCTGCCGTTTCACCGGCAACACGATATCCCGCCCCAGGATGACCGGACCGGCCAGCACGCTTCCGTCCGGCAGGAGAGTTCCGGCCGGTAGGAACGTCCCTGCCGGCACGGTCACGAAATCGAACCCCGGACCGCTCTGCGTGGAGCTGCTGTAGTTCACGCTGAAGTTGAGGCCGAGCGCCTTGGCAAACGTCCAACCGAGGTTGTAGGCGACGTTGAAGGTGTCGTTGAAGTTCGCCCCTATCCCCAGGTCGGAGTTCCGGCCCAGGTTGACCCCGTGGCGGAGATGGCGGTTGATCGTGTGGGTGGCCGCCAGGTTGTAGGTCACGCCGCCGAATCCGCTGGTGTCCCCGTTGGCCCCGTTCCGGTCGCTGTAGGAGACCTGGTAGCGGACCGAGGCGCTGAAGTTGATGTTCCGGGTCGGCTGGAAATTGAGCACCGGGCCCGCGCCGTAGCCGTGCGAGCCGCTCTGGAAGCCTTCCGCGTACGTGTTCTGGTAGATGCCCCCGGAAAGACCCACCGTCCAACGCGGGTCCAGCCTCTCGAAGATCGCGGCACTCAACGAATGGGTGTCGTGGTCGGCGAGCGCGAAGCTGTCGCCCAGTCCCCGGTCGATCGTGTAGTCGTATCCGGAAGTCACCGTCGTCGAACGCGTCGCCGCCCAAGCAGCGGAGAGCCCGGCGCTGTTGGAAAGCCGCTGGAAATCCACGGAACCGATGCTGCCGTCGCCCGTGATGTCGTTGCGGGGCGCGAACCCGGAACCGCCCGGGGTGCTGATGCGGTCGTAAACGGCGAACCGCACGTCGCCGATGATGAACCGGTAGTCGAAGGTCGAGTTCGGCGTCAGATTCAGGCTGATCCGGTTGAGTTCCGGGTGGTTCATGTAGAACACGTACCCGATCCCGAAATCCATCCTCAGGGTGTTGTACTCGGACATCTCCCAGTGGAGCCCGACATTCAGCGACGGATTGGACGTCAGCTCATCCTCGGGCGCCGGTCCGCCGGCCCCGGACGATAGGTTGATGTTGTCCACGTAGGTGAACGTGCTGCCCGCGGAGACCGATCCCTTCACCGGTCCGATCTTGAAGTTGTAGTCCCGACCGGTCCCTGCGCCCGAGTTGTACGGCATGCCGCGACCGATCAGGAAGTTGTCGCCCGGGAGGCCTTGGACCCCGGCCGGGATCGTCGGTATCTGGCCGAGCGGCGATTGGTAAGGGTTGAAGAAACCCTGGGCGAGCGCCGCCGGAAGCCCCGCCGAAAGCAGGCCGGAAACCGCGCCAGTGGCCAAGCGCCAGCCTTGCCAGGGCTTCCCAAGCAACCGGCAGCGCCCGGAACGGGTGGTTCGTGGGATCACTTCGTTGTGCAAGACAGGGTGACGGGGCTGCCGGAGGGCGGGATCCATGGACCAGTTGGACGGTCCTGGGGGCAACCTAACAAGGCTTCAGCATGGGACAAGCCCCCAGATCTGCCGGTGCGGTCGCGGGCACGGCGGTTCATTGTGCATCGCGCACCTGGTAGAACCTCGGGATCTCGGACGGGCGGGCATCCAGATACTGGGCCGTCTCCCCGGTCGCAGCGATCTTCGGCCCGACCGCCTGCCAAGCCGTCCCCCGGACATCGCTCCTGCTGAAGAGCTGGTAGCTCCGCCCGGGAGCGCATTCCCAGGTCACGGTCGTGCCGTTCGCCGCCAACCGGACGCTCACGATGCTATAGTTCACCGAGAGCTTGTCGGTCGGGTCGCTGCCCATGGCGGCTTCGCGCCGGTTCACGAACCCGTCGCCGTCCGGATCCTTCTCGGGTCCCGCCTCGGGCCGGGTGAACGGGCTGAACCAGCGTCGTTGGAACAGGTCGTCCAGCCCATCGAAATTGAAGTCGTAGGTCAGCGGCAACACCTCTGCGAACCCGTTGGCCCAGGCGATCGAACCGCCCGCGGTCACCGACACGCTGCGCAGCCCCGGGACGGCGCCCGGCGCAACCGTCACCGGGACCTGCACCAGCGTCATGTGCCGGAGCGCATCGGGCACGACCACGGTGGCGCCGTAGGTCAATCCGCCGCCCGTGAGGCGCAACACCGCGTCGGCGCCGACGGCACCGGGGATGTAGACGCCGACCCACGCGTTGGTCCGGCCCGGGGTGAGCTGCATGCAGGCGTCGCCGCTCGTCCGCCCGTCCTCGGTGAAGAACCGGCGCGCTTCGGTGATCCGGAAGGCGGGGAAACCCGGCAGCACGGCGACGTCCTTCGTCACCGTACCGCCCTTGGCCACCGTGAACGGCAGCGGCACGGTCGGCTGGAAGGCGGTCTCCGCTTCGGAGAAGGAGGCGTCGTAGACATCCAGATCGGCGCCTCGCACGAGGTAGCCGTCCGACCCGTCGTCGCCAGGGTCCAACGACGTGATCCGCAGGGTGTAGTCGCCAGGCGGCAACGCCGGGACAGAATAGGCACCGCTCGCGGTCGTGACCGTGCCGGCGACCACCAGGCCGGCAGGATCTTCGACCGTGACCAAGGCACCGAGCACACCGGATCCGCTCATCGAGACCTTCCCGCGGACCATCCCGGTCGCCGAGCGGGTCGCCGGCAGCCCGTAGATCGCTCGGGCTGCGGTGACCTCGTCGGAGGACAGACCGGCGGCGCTGCCGACACCCGGTTGCGTCAGCCAGAACATCGTCGCGCCGCCGAGCGGCGAATGGTGCAGCCCGAGCAGATGTCCGATCTCGTGAGCCACCACCGATTCGACGAGATTTCCCTGGGTCAGCGACGGGTCGAACGCGGTGATCCACTGCCGGTCGCGGTTCAGAAGGATGTCCGCTTCGACCACGATGCCGTCCACCTCGGAGTACACGGTGGTGGCGTTGACGGCCGCCGGGAAGAACACCCGGCCACCGGCGTAGTTCCGGCCGCCGGACAACCAAGCCACGGCGCAGACGCTGTCCTCGGGGTCGACGTCGGTCATCGCCCCGGCCGCCGGCAGCTCCTCGAACTTGATCTGCGTGCCCGGCACCGCCTGCCACTGGGCGAACGCCGAACGCACCGCATCGAGCTCCGC
Source organism: Verrucomicrobiota bacterium (assembly GCA_031384285.1). GTDB lineage: Bacteria > Verrucomicrobiota > Verrucomicrobiia > Limisphaerales > UBA9464 > CAIVQB01. The sequence goes on along the minus strand of JANNAJ010000104.1, from coordinate 10,637 downwards.
GGCCCGGTTCGCCGCGGACCAGCCGTCCGCGCTGATGCGGTAGCGGATCGCGAGGGACGACGGGTTCTGTGCCGACGGCGGGACGAGGGACCCGTCGAAGAACGCGAAATTCCAGTTCGACCGCTGCACGAAGGCCTTGGCGGACGGCATCGCGCCCGCCACCAAGGCTCCGACGAGAAGCCCTTTGCCGAGCCGGCTCATCGTGCCCCCTCCACCCGCCGGCGCAGCTCCGACAGCTCCAGCGGCACCTGTGTCGGCAACCGGTATCCCGACTTTTCCGCAGAACCGCCGAGGACCCCGTTGGCGACGTGCTTCACACCGGAGGCCGGTGCCGCCTCGACCGTGAACTTGCCCTGTGCCAGGTCGAGGGTCACCGGTTCTCCGCTCGCGTTGAGCGCGGTGAAGACGACGACCTCCTCGCCCAACCGGTACTCGGGTCCGCCGACCACGGCGACCTTGCGCGCTCCGAGGATCCCGCCGGCGAGCACCAACGTGAAACCGCGGGCCGCTCTGCCCTTCCAGACTTCGGCGACATCCAGCTCCACGCGCGTGAAGATCCGCCCGGCAGGATCGCGCGTGCATTCCAAGGCCGCCACCTTGCCGTGGACCACCGTGTCGGCGCGCTTCGCGAGGTCTTCCACCGGCACGGGCGCACCGATATCGGCGGCGATCCTGCCCGCCAGTGCCGATGACAGCAGCACCGCCAGAGCGACCGGTACCTGGTTTCCGACCTTGGACCTGAGACTTTGGATTTCGGATCTCATGTGTTCTCCCGCGTCAGCTTGGCGAAGTAGCCGCCCGCCGCCAGCAGTTCTTCCGCCGTTCCCGTCTCCGCGACACGGCCGTCCACCAGCGCGACGATACGGTCGACCGCGCGCAAGGTCCCGAGCCGGTGGGCGACCATCACCGTCGTGCGCCCGCGCATGAGCTCGCGCAGGCCCGCCAGCACGAGGGCCTCGCTCTCGGCGTCCAGCGCGCTGGTCGGTTCGTCGAGCAGCAGGACGGGCGCATCCTTGAGGAAGGCGCGCGCCAGGTTCAGCCGCTGTCTCTCGCCCGCGCTCAAACGCGCAGCGCCGTCGCCCACCACCGTGTCGTAGCCTTGCGGCAACTTGCCGATGAACCCGTGGGCGTTCGCCGCGCGGGCCGCCGCCTCGATCTCAGCCCGGGTCGCGCCGGCCTTGCCATAGCCGATGTTCTCCGCGACCGACGCCGGCAACAGCAGCGGTTCCTGCGAGACCAACGCGACCTGCTCGCGGAGCGCCCGGAGAGGAAGTCCCGCGATATCCGCGCCACCGAGCCGGACGCTGCCGGAATCCGGCCGCAGGAAGCGCGGCACCAGATGCAGCACCGTGGTCTTGCCCGCGCCGCTCGGACCGATCAAGGCGACCGACGTCCCGGCCTCGACCCGGAACGACACCTCGCGCAGCACAGGTCGCCCCGCCGCGTAGCTGAAGCTCACCGCGTCGAAGACCAACCCGCCGGCACACCGTGCGACGATCGGTGCCGCGCCTTCACCCGCCGCTCTCTCCATCGGACACGCTCCACGCGTCCCGGCGTCCTCCTCGTCGAGCAGCTCCAGCACCCTCCGGGTGCCGGCACGCGAGCTGGCCAGGGTGGAACCGACGTTCGAGAGCTGGTTCAGCGGCTCGTGCAGTTGGGCGAGATATGCGAGGAAGACGAGCAGCTGGCCCACGCTCAGTCGGCCGTCCAGCACCTGCCGCGCCCCGGCCCAGACGATCGCCGCGATGCCCAGCGCGAACACGGCCGCCACCGCCGCGAGATAGACGACCTCTGCCGCATGCTGCCGCCAACGCGCCTCCAGCGCCGCGTCCGCGCGTCCGCCGAAGCGCGCGGCCTCGGTCGCTTCCCGTGTGAAGCTCTGGACCAGCGGCAGGTTCGCCACCAGTTGCTGCACCGTGGCCGCGATGCCGGCGTCCGCGGTCTGCGCCTCGCCTGCGCGCCGGGCCATCCCGGCGCCGACGCCTTTCATGACCGCGACCAGGACGGGCACCGTGGCCAGGGCCACCCAGGTGAGCGTCGGATTCAGCCGCCACATGACCACCGTCATCGCGGCCACGCCGGCCGACGCGCCGAGGAAGGTGAAAAGCCCTTGGGTGAACAACGTCTGGAACGCGTAGGTGTCCCACGTCGCCCGATAGATCAGGTCGCCGGCCTGCGCGCCTTGCAGCCGTTGGAACGAGAGCCCGAGCAGCCGGTCGAACACCGCCCGCCGCACCCGCGCCAACCCGCGCAGCCCCGTCGCGATCACCAGCGCGTTCTGTGCCGCCGTGACCAGCGCGTGCCCGAGATGCAGCAGCACCAGGGCCCCGACCAGGACGGCCAGCTGGGTCGGCAAAGGGATCCCGCCGATGACGCGTCCGACGACCTCCGGGAAAGGGTCGTGCCCCAGCACCGAATCCACGACGAGCGCCAGCGGCCACGGCTTGAGCAGGCCCGCGACGGTGCCGGCCCCCAGAAGCATCGACGCCGCCGCGACCCGCGGCCAATCGGCCCGGAAAAAGGAGAGCGCACGCCAGGTCTGCCGCATTTCGCTCCCACGTTAGCCGGTCCGGCATCCAGCCGCCAGCACAGGCCGGCGACGGCGCGCCGACCGGTCCTCACCTCGGCCATCCGAGATGCCGGCGCAAGAAGTCGAAGGTGCCGACGCCGTGGATGCTGTGCGGGCCGTCGAAGAACTCGATCCCGGTGCGGTCGCCGAGGCCGAGCTTCACGTAGTGGCGCCGGGTCTTGGCATATTCGTAGGCGACCCATTCGTCGGGTGCGACGCCGTCGTCGTGGCCGCGCTCGACCATGAACGGCCGCGGGAAGATGAGCCACGACATCTCGGCGTAGTTGAAGGTGTTCCCGAGGTCCCACTCGGGCATGTCGTATTCGCTGTTGAAGAGATAGCTGTAGGCGGAGCGCGCGGAGGTGTTCTTCCAGATCCATTCGTTGTAGTCCGCCGAGCAGATGCTCAGGCAGTAGCGGTCCACCAGCACGGGCACGCGCATCGCCGTCTTGCCGCCGTAGCTCAGGCCGTAGAATGCGATGCGCTCCGGGTCGACGAAGTCCTGCGACGCGAGCCAACCGGTGACGGCCTCGTGCTGTCGGACGATGAAGGACCAGAGCGTCAGCCCGAGCGGCTGGGCCTGGTGCAGCACCTGACGGAACTTAGTTCCGCCGATGTAGGGGTTCTGCGGCGCGAAGGTGATGTAGCCGCGCTCCGCGAGCCGAAGGCCGTATTGATGGTAGTACTGGCTGTTCACTGCTGGGTCGGAGACATCGACGGGCCGGCCTTCCAATCCGTGTTGGCACACCACGACCGGACGCCGCTCGCCGGGCTTGATGTCCACCGGCACGCAGAGGATGCCCTGCGCGAAGACGTCGCGGTGGACGTCGAGCACGACCTCGTAGCGGCGCACGCCGTTCGTCTCGCCGAGGAAACGGGTGCGCGCATCTGGCGGCAACGACGCGGCCGGGATGACGCCGACCACGTTCGAGCGGAACTGTCCGCGATACCAAGCGGCAGAATTGGTGAAGCCTGCGAGCGACTTGAGATCGGCCTTTTTCCAATACTCGCGCCGCTGGTATTCGCCCTCGCGCATGAGCCACTGGGTGTCCTCGAGGATCTGGCGGTACTGCCGGACCGTGCGGGCCTTCGCATCGGGCAACGGGCCGCTGAGCCGCGGGTCGGGACCGGGCGGGAAGCTCACGCCGGGATTGATGCCCGTGAGCGAGAAGAGGAAACGGCTCACAGAGTCGCCGAAGCGGTCGGGCCGGTTGTTGCCGTGGCCGATCGGGACCGAGCCGGTGAGTCGCTGCAGCCGCTCGAATTCACGGGTGACCGCGTTGTCTTCAGGCCTCCCGATCCGTCCCGGCGCTCCGCCGTTGGCATCGGTGTGGACCACCTCCGGATAGCGGCCGGTCTCCAGCCACAGCCAGCGCGGCGCGACCAACGCGCCGATCTCCGCGTCGCCGAACTCGCGCAACAGCCCGAACACGTTCCGGTAGATCGGCTCTTCCCACAGCCGTTCGCGCGGGCCGAAGTAGCCGCTCACGTAGCTCGCGGCGAAACGCGTGTCGCAGGCCGCGGCATAGTAGGCCAGCAATCCGCCTTCACCGTGGCCGATGATCCCGAGGAACTGCCGGTTCGTCGCAGCCTTCTGCTGCGCGGCGAGCGTCGCGTCCACGTTCCACTCGATGGTGCCGGGTCGGCGCGTCTGCTCCATCCAATCCGCGGCGGCGAAGACCTTCTGCAGCTCGTAGCCGATGGGCGTGCGACCCATCTCGTAGCTGGCGCGCCAGAGCGTCTCACGCTGGCTATGCTTCATCGGGCGGACGCCGGGGTTGCCGGCGAACTCGCTGCCGCGGTCGATCATCGAGGGCACGATCACGCGGCATCCCTGCTCCGCGCAGAGCCGCGCGTACTGCTCCGACGGGGCCAGCCCGGGCGCGAGGCCGACGAGTTGCTCCGGCGTCCAGTCGCAGTCCGGTAGCGCGATGACGTCGCCCTTCGGTTCGTCATCGGGCAACAGCAGCAGTCCTTCGCCCTCGACGCCGCGGAACACATCCCACGCGACGGCGAACACGCGGAAGCCTGCGCCGCGGGCGACTTCGACCGAGCCGGCCGGCGCGTTCGTGCCGATGGGAGCGATGTGGCGCAACGTGACCGGACCGCGCGCATCACGCGGATCGGCGAGGCCGAGCACCTGGCGGAAGCGCGCGCGGTTCGCGTCGAAGCGGTGGATGAAATCAGCGGGCGTGAAATTGGTGGCCGTCCACTGCCAGAGCTTGGCCCGGTTCGTGACGCTCGCCGCCGTCTCGCGGTCCAGGTAGCGGCTGATGCCGGTGACCATGTCGGCCGCGAGGTAGTTGGTGCCGGTGAGCAGCCGGGTGCCGGGCAGCGGTTGGGCGACGGCTGGGACGCCCAGCACGAAGAGGATCCAAGCGAAGCGGCGACGGAGGTCCATGCGTCCATTTGAACCATGGCGGCGGGCGGTTGCCCACCGCGGACTTCGAAGGGCTCGCAGGCCGGTCGTGTCGGCGCCCTCGTCATGCCGAGACCGAGGTTTACCATGGCGATGCGGTTGCCTATATCTCGGCCTTCCATGCGACGCTTGTGGCTCGTCATCATCGCGGTGGTCCTCATCGCGGCCGCGGGAGCGTGGCGGTCCAAGGCGTGGCGCGGCTTATGGGGCCGGCATCCGGAGGTCGTCTTGGCCGATGGATCGGTGCTCCGGGTGGAAGGACTCACCTGGGGCACGAACCAGGCGTTCTACTTCGAGCCAGGATCCTGGACCCGGCTGAAGCGCCGCCTACCCGCGGCTTGGCAATCAGGCATCTGGGAGCCGAAGGAACCGATCGAGTTGCCCGGGGATCCGGACGCGCATCTTTGGGTCTCCCGGATCGATCCGGTCACCGGTTCCTACCTTCCGGCTCTCGGACCGGAGTTCGCCCACTTGGACCGCGCCGGGACCGTCTTTGCCTCCTCTGGCGGAAGTTCTTCCGGCCCGACGCCCGGTCGCGCCGACTTTGCGCCGCGGTTCAGCGCGTTGGATTGGCGTGCGGATCTGCTCCGGTTCCAGGTGCCCCAAGGAGGCGGGACCGGGACGTTCACCCTCCCGAACCCGCGCCGCGGCGAACGTTTCCCGGAGTGGACCCCGCTGCCGCTGCCGCAGACCCGGCAAATCGGGGAGTTCAAGTTCACCATGACCGGCCTGAGATCGTTGTCCCCTGGATGGCAGCCCGAACTCAGGGTCTCCGCCGCCGCCGGCCAAGACGCCACGCCGTGGTTCGACCTGGAGCCGATGTTCGTCGATCCGACCGGCAACCGTTACTGGACGCGATTGCCCGCGGGGGAACCGGCGTGGGGCGTGGAGGTCGAGGCCTATCCCTCCGCGCGTTTCCCGTACCCGGACGCGGATGTCATCCCGCTCGGCAGCTCGAGGATCCCCGATGCCGGGCAGCACCAGTTCTTCCCGATGAGCGCGGCGGGCACCATCGCATCGCTCCATTCCGCGTGGATCACCGGCCCGGGGAAGTTCACCTTCCGCGACGGCCAGATGATCCGAGCCAGTCCGGTGAGCATAAACAACGGCGGCGGTGGTGGTTCGGTCCGTACGCGGGCGCCGTGGCAAGTGGACTGGGACGGCGACCAACCGGCCCTCTGGCTCGTGCTGAAGGGGCCGGCGGCAGCCCGAGGCCTTCTCTCGGTCTCGACCAATCGTCTTGCGCGGATCCTGCCGCGCATCCGGCGACCGGACGGTTCGTACGCCAAGGCGGTGATGAGCGGGACAACGACCGGCTCCGGCGCCGACGGGACCACCATGATCCTCCGCTTCTGGATCGAAGGCGCCGTCGCTGGCGAACCGATCGAGGCAGGCATCGTCCTTTCCGAAGCGATCCAGGCCCGGTTCACCATCGCCCCGCCGGTGGCGAGGTGAAGGCGCGGCCGTCCGGCGTCCGCGTCCGCGGCACCTTTTGCCTTTTGCCTTTCGGCGGCGTGAGCATCCTCCGCGGCACATGAGCAAACCGCTTTCCAAGAAGTTCGCCGCCTATCCGCGCCTCAACCCCTTCGGCGTCGGCAAGGACATCTCCGCCGCCGACCTCATCGACCAGTCGATGCTCGCCTACAACGGCGGCCGGCTCCGCGAGGCCGCGCAACTGCTCGCCAAGAAGATGCTGCCCGACGACGGATACATCGGCATGTCGCTCACCGGTGCGCTCACGCCGGCCGGGCTCGGCAAGAGCTGCCTCATCCCGCTGATGAAGGGCGGCTACGTGGACTGGATCATCTCCACCGGTGCCAACCTGTACCATGACCTCCACTTCGGCCTGGACATGCAACTGCACAGCGGCACGCCGTTCCTCGACGACGTGGAGCTGCACGAGGAAGGCGTGATCCGTATCTACGACGTGCTCTTCGACTACAACGTGCTGCTCGACACCGACGCCTTCGTGCGCGAGGTGATCCAGGGGCCGGAGTTCCAGCGCGCCATGGGCACCGACGAGTTCCACTACCTGCTCGGCAAGTACGTCGCCGCACGCCAGAAGAAGCTCGGCATCAAGGACAGCTCGGTGCTCGCCACCGCGTACGAGTGCGGCATCCCGATCTTCACCAGCAGCCCGGGCGATTCCAGCATCGGCATGAACGTCGCCGCGATGGCCATGCGCGGCTCGAAGCTGATGCCCGACGTCAACCGCGACGTGAACCAGACCGCCGGCATCGTCTATCACGCCAAGAGCACCGGCCACACGAGCAGCGTGTTCATCCTCGGCGGCGGCAGCCCGAAGAACTTCATGCTCCAGACCGAGCCGCAGATCCAGGAGGTCATGGGCATCCAGGAGAAGGGCCACGACTACTTCCTCCAGGTCACCGACGCGCGCCCCGATACCGGCGGCCTGAGCGGCGCCACGCCCGCCGAAGCCGTGAGCTGGGGCAAGGTCGACCCCGACAAGCTGCCCGATTCCGTGGTGTGCTACACCGACAGCACCATCGCGCTGCCGCTGCTGACGGCCTACGTCACTGCCAGGGTGAAGCCGCGCAAGCTCAAGCGCCTCTACGACCACCGCGACGCCATCCTCGACACCGTGAAACAGAAGTATCTCGCGACCGGCACCGTGACCAAGGTCACCACCAGCCGGAAGATCGCGAAGCGCGCCAGCAGCGTGGGGATGAAGAAGAAGTAGGACAGCGCGTCCCGCCTGTCTTCCGGGCACCCTGCCCGTGGACCTGGTAGGAGACGAGGTGAGGAATCCCGCTTCTCTTTTCTTCGGCCGGGAGATCAGAGACTCCTCACGGCGTCTGCTAGGGTCCATGGACTTTCTCCCCAGGCGAGAACGATGGATCGCGCGCGGGCGCGGCCCTCGGAACCACCACCGTGTCCCTGCTCAATCCCGCGCCCGTGGCTGACCGAACACCGGCGCTCCGTCCGCGCCCCAAGCGAAGGGCTGCGCGCGGAGGCTGCGCCGGTTCCAACCGCCGCCTGTCTCGTCGATCGCGTGATACATGTTCCACCACGAACCCGTCGCATCTTGGACCATCGAGTTGTGGCCGGGGCCGAACGTGCCGTTGGCCTTCGCGAAGACCGGTTGCGGCGACTTCACCCAGTTCTTCGCATCGAGCACGTCACCGCCGGTGAACGTGAGCAGGCCGAGGCAGTAATCGTCCGTCCAACTGCCGCTCGCGGAATAGACGATGAACAGCCGGCCGTCGCGGATGAGCGGTTGCGGACCTTCCTGCAACGGCAGACCGCGCCGTTCCCATGGCCGATCCGGCTGGGACAGTAGCACGCGCGGACCGGAGATCGTCGCCGGGTTGCTCATCGGCGCGAGGTAGAGGTTCTGCTGGCCGTCGTGGTCCACCGGCCAGCCGGACCACACGAACCAGAGCTTCCCGCCGGACTCGAACGCCGCGCCGTCGATCGCCCATAGGTCGTCCGCCTTGGTGGCCACCTTGCCCCGGTCCATATATGGACCGGCCGGATCGTCGCCCGCGCTCTCCAGCGCGAACATCCGGTGATGCGCGTTCGTGCCGTCGTCCTTCGCGTAGTAGATCCACCAATGCCCGCGCAGCCGCACGAGTTCCGGCGCCCACACGTTGCAGCACAGCGGGGGCGCCACCGATCGCTTCGGCGCGGTGGCGAGGCCGGCGAGGTGGGTCGCCCGGCGCAGCACGAGGTCGCGGCCGTCCACCGACTGGATCAGCAGGAACTCGCCCTGATGGAAGGCGACCGACGGATCCGCCCCGCGCGGCAGGAGGGGACTGGGCACGCTCGCCTCCTCCGCGCCCGCGAGGAACGCGCCTATGGACCAAAGCATCAGCCAACGCAGCATGGCGGCAGCCTGCCGGAAGAAACGGTCCGTGTCGTCAACGGTCCAAGCCGAAGACTCTGGGCCTTCGACAGATTCGGCAGGCTTGGTGTAGGTGCCCGAAGCGGCAACGAATGCCGGTCGTGAAGTCCGCGCCCTCGACGTCGCTAGGATAAAGTTCCTCGAAGGCCAAGTCCCCAGCGTCTGCCCGAAACCATGTTTCCGAGGAAAAGCACATCAAAAGGTGCGCCCGGTCGTTGTCCGTGTCCTCAAAACCGCAGGGGAGCAGGCCGGGGCGGAGGTAGGCAATGGAACCCCAATCATTTCGCGTGTGGGCCGAAGTGATCCCCGGCCTCGTCCGTGATCGTGCCGTCGAGATGCACCGTCACGGAGACGACGTATTCCTCCACCGTGATCGCATCTTCAAAGCCTCGGTCTCCGTCGATGGACTCCTGCGATCGCGTTCGCAGTCTTCCCGGAAGATCTTGCCGACGTGCGGTTCGGCAAGCCTAGAGCATTTTGATCAAGACTGTGGCCACAATTTTGGACCGCAAAGGCGTGCGAACATCGGGCTCATCTGGCGAGTCCGCGGCTACGCAGGAACTTGAACCGCTCTATCGATCTGGTGGCGACCAAGGAGGCCTGGTTCGAGGTGGTACATGAGGCGCGGTGGTGGGTTGCCCGGCTCGCCCGCCGCCACGGCCGCGCATCGTGGAGACGTGACGTGCGGCGCGGCCCGCGCGACGGAAGGTTGACCCGCGGGCGCCGCTCTGGCATCGGCGGGGCCGTGAGTTCCTTGCTCGCCTCGCTCTCGTTGCTGCTCGCCGCCTTCACGGTATCCGTCTCCGCCCAGGAAAAGGCGTGGGAACCGAAGCCTCGGGCCCGGAGCTTCCCGTGGATGTCTTACGCGGACTGGAACTCGATGCACGATGCGATGCTCCGCCGGGCGCTCCAAGGCGATGTGGACGTGCTCTTCCTCGGCGATTCCATCACGCAGGGCTGGGCGGACAACGCCGTCTGGAAGCAGCGCTACGTCCCGCGCAAGCCCGCGAATTTCGGTATCGGCGGGGACACCACCCAGAATGTCCTCTGGCGGATCGAGAACGGCGCGCTTGTCGGCATCGATCCCAAGGTCGTGGTGCTTCTCATCGGCACGAACAACCTCGGTATCCAAGACGACGCGCCGGACGACGTGGCCAAAGGCGTCGGCGCCATCGTGCGCTCCATCCACCGACGGTCGCCGGGCACGAAGGTGCTGCTGCTGGGCGTCTTCCCGCGCGACGATCGGCCGGGGACGAAGTTCCGCAAGGCCATCTCGGCGATCAACACGCAGATCGCCAAGCTCGACGACGGCAAGACGGTCCGGTTCCTCGACATCGGCGAGAAGTTCCTCGCGGCCGACGGAACGTTGCCCAAGGACGTCATGCCCGACGCGCTGCACCTTTCCGAGAAGGGCTACGCCATCTGGGCCGAAGCGATGGAGCCGCTCCTCGCCGAGATGCTCCGCCGCTGAACGGCCGCACCGGCACGACGCGGGCCGTATTCACGGCGGACCGCAGGACCGTTCAGTGCAGGTGGAACTTGGGCGACTGGCTGAGGAACCGGACCGGGTTCTGGTAGATGACGCGGTCGATCGCCTCGGAGCTCCAGCCGCGGCGGCGCATCTCGAGCGCGGTCTTGGGGATGGCCAAGGGGACGCTCTCGCCCCAGTCGCAGGCCGAGTTCATCCACAGCCGGTCGCTGCCGTGCATGTCGAGGATGTCCACCGCGCGGGCCGGCGTGCACTTCGAGATGGGATAGAGCGTCATGCCGGCCCAGTGGCCGTG
>JANNAJ010000100.1:0-23203 GCA_031384285.1 Verrucomicrobiota bacterium | reverse complement strand
CGCGGCGCTACGGCGGCGACCCGATCACGGCGATCCGCATCGTCATCGGCACATCGCTCGTCGGCTTCATCACCATCCCGCTCTGGCTGCGCCTCGGGATGCGCTTCGTCCCGCACTGAGGCGGAAAGGCCGCGCGACGACACGGACCGGGGCGGACGCCGAAGCGGACCGCCCGGACGTCAGGCGGCGAAGACGCGGCGGACGAACTCGCGGCTGCGGGCGTGGTTCTGCACGGCGTCGCGGGTGATCTTCGTGCCGGCCTCCAGAGCGAGCTCGACGGTGTAGAAGCGCGGGAGTCTGTGGGCGCCGGCGAAACGCGCCACCTCGGCATAGTCGATGTCGCCGGTGTCGAGGTCTTCCCACCAGACCTGCCCGCGGCTCTGCCGCAGATGCCACGAGACGATCCGGTCGCCATACCGGGCCAAGCAATCCGCCGGCGCGACGCCACCGCGGAAGACCCAATGGACATCGTAGCAGAATCCCACGGTCGGGGCCGGGCATCGCCGGAAGTTCGAGTGGAACTCCTTCGCCCCGTTCCGCAGCTCAGGCGTGTGGTGGTGGAGGCCGAGCTTCACGCCGAGCTTCGCCAGCTCTTCGCCGAGCTCGCTGAGCGCCTCCGCCTGGATGGTCAGCTCGGCATCGGTCTTGTCGCGGCCGATGGGGTCGGGGTTGCAGTTGATGATGCCGAAGCCGGCCTTCGCCGCCTCCTTGGCCGCCACGGCGATCCGCTCGGCGGTCTCGCTGGCCTTTCCCAGCACGTGGAAAGCGCCGCCGGTGTAGAGGCTCACCGCCTTGAGCCCCTTCTTCTTCAGCTGCTCGGCGAACTTCGTGTTCTCCGCCGGCTTGGCGACGTCGAGGTTGCCCTCGGCGTAGTCGTATCCGGCATCGCGCAACGCCGACAGCACCTCGTCGAGATGCTCCGAGAGCTTCTTGCCGGCGCGGTCCTGGTACTGGCCCCAGCCGTAGAGCTGCGACCCGACCAACGGCGGGACGAGGCGGGGCGGCACATAGACGTCGGCTTTCTTCGCCACGGCGTGCTTCTTGACCTCGACCTTCCCGGCGCCGAGCGACGGCAATGCGGCGAAGGCGACGGACGATGCGATGAAGGTTCGGCGGTCCATGCGCCGAATCTGTCGCCGGACGGCGCGACGACGCAAGCGCCGCCATGTCGGAGCGGCCGGAGCGGCGTCCCCGGTCTCACTCCCGGACCGCCGTCGGGGCGTAGAAGTTCCCCTCGGGCGGTTTGGGCAACATCCGCCAGCGGTCCAGCTTGCCGTCGCGGAAGACCAGCTCGGCGCTGACGTAGTCGCGGAAGTTGTAGTCCGTCTGCATCGAACGATCGAGGAAAGTCGATCCGTCCTTGCGGGTCTGCTCGCGGTACGACCAGTAATGGTACGAATCGGTCGCCGTCGCGTGGTAGAGCCAGGTCGTCTGCTCGCCGTTGGCGTCGCCGCTCTTCAGCACCTGCGCCGCCCGGCCCCAGGCGATGTAGACGGCATCCTCGCCCATGCCGGACCGGATCTGGCCCTGGTCGACCAGGGCGCGCTCCGTTTCCGGGAGCGCTGAATAGGCGGCGGTCCGCTCGGTCCGTCGCGTCGCGACGGTGGAAGGCGTGGCGCAACCCGCGACGACGGCCGCGACGACCACGGCCAGGAAGGAGGGGAAAAGACGCATGATGGTAGGACGCCCGGGCACCGTGACCATTCATCGCACCTCGGGGAAGCCGACAATCCGGTTGCTGCCGGATCGTCCGGCAGTATCATCCGCACACGTATGAATTCCGCGCCCGCCGCCCCGAGCAACACTTGGCTCGTCTTCGCTCTCCTCACCGTGATCTCCTGGGGTGTCTACGGGGTCATCCTGCACAAGGGCCGCGGGTACATGCCGATGGGCTCCGAGACGCCGCACGCGAGCCTGAAGGCCTTCCTTTTCGTGTGCATCGCCTACGCGCTGATCGGCGGAGCGGCCGCGGTCCTGCTGAAGGTGCGCGGATCGGACTGGAGCTTCACGGCGGACGGCGTGAGATGGAGCCTGATCGCGGGCACGGCGGGCGCCGTCGGCGCCTTCACGTTGGTGCTGGCGCTGGGCGCGGCGTCCCCGATCTACAAGGGCGCGGCCGCCGCCGCGGTGATGCCGATCGTCTTCGGCGGCGCTCCGATCATCAACACGATCGTCGCGATGCTGTTGCACCCGCCCCAAGGCGGCCTGCGCGCGTTGCCCGTGCCGTTCCTGCTCGGCTGCGTGCTCGCGGCCGGAGGTGCCTTCATGGTCGCCAAGTACGCGCCGTCGAACACCGGCGGCGCGGCGAAGCCCGCGGTCCACGCGGCGGCTTCCGCTGCGAAGTGAGCGTCCCGGCGACCCGATGCCCGATGCGCCCACCCAACCGTCGGATGCCGGACCGGATCCGTTGACCGGCCTGCGGTCGCTGATCGCGGAGGTCGTCGCGACCAACGTGTTCTACGGCCGGAAATTCGCCGCGGTAGGCTGCTCGGCGTTGCCGACGTCGATCGCCGATTTCACGGCCCGCTTCCCTTTCACGACCAAGGCCGAGCTCGTCGCCGACCAAGCGGCGCATCCGCCTTATGGCACCGGCCTGACGTATCCGCTCGCCCGCTACACGCGCTGCCATCAGACGAGCGGCACCTCTGGCGCGCCCTTGCGCTGGTTGGACACGCCGGAGTCGTGGGAGGCGATGAAGGACGATTGGTGCGAGGTCTTCCGGGCGGCGGGCGTCACAGCGGTGGACCCGGTGTTCTTCGCCTTCAGCTTCGGACCGTTCCTCGGGTTCTGGCTGGCCTTCGAGGCGGCGCAGAAGATCGGGTGCCTGTGCTTCCCGGGCGGCGGCATGAGCACCGCTCTCCGGGCACGTGTGCTGCTGGAGAACGGCTGCACCGTGCTCTGCTGCACGCCGACGTACGCGCTGCACCTCGCCGCGACCGCGCGCACCGAGGGGCTCGACATCGGCCGCGGCCGGATCCGCCGGATCATCGTGGCCGGCGAACCGGGCGGCAGCCTCCCCGCCACGCGCGCCCGTCTCGCGGAAGCATGGCCCGGCGCGGAGGTCTTCGACCACCACGGCATGACCGAGGTCGGTCCGGTGACCTATGAAGTGCCCGGTCGCCCCGGGACCTTGGCGGTGATGACGCGGAGCTTCTTCGCTGAGGTGCTGGATCCGGCCACGGACGCCCCGGTCGGCGAAGGGGAGACCGGCGAACTGGTGCTCACGACGCTCCGCCGCGCGGCGTCGCCTTTGATCCGCTACCGCACCGGCGACCTCGTCCGTGCCACCCGGCCTCCGACCTCCGGCCTCCGACTTCCGACCCTCTGGCTGACGGGCGGGATCCTCGGCCGGGTGGACGACATGGTGGTCGTCCGAGGAGTGAACATCTATCCGTCGGCCGTGGAGCAGATCGTCCGCGGCCTGGACGGCATCGGTGAATATCGCGTCACGCTGGATGCCCGCGGAGCGATGTCCGAGCTGGCGGTCGAGGCCGAGACGACGGCGGTGATCGCCGATGAACTCGCGCGCCGGCTGCATCAGGCGCTGGCGTTGCGGGTGCCCGTGGCGGCGGTCGCGGACGGTTCCCTGCCCCGGTCCGAGCTGAAAGCGCGGCGATGGATCCGGCATTGAGCGGCGTTCCGGCTTGAATTCGCCTTCCCCGGCCCCTAAAGCCTGCCGCGCTCACGCGCATCCATGCTGGAACCGGAACTCGTCATCGAAGCGGGCCGAACGGAGCGCCAATACTGGCGCGACCTCTGGCGCTACCGTGAACTGTTCTATTTCCTCGCCTGGCGGGACATCCTCGTCCGCTACAAGCAGGCGGCCATCGGCATCGCTTGGGCGGTGCTGCGTCCCCTCATGATGATGGCGGTCTTCACGTTGGTCTCGCGCCGGCTGAAGCTCCCGGAAGGCGGCGTGCCCTATCCGGTTCTGATCTGCGCGGCGATCCTGCCGTGGCAGTTCTTCGCCAGCGCCGTCGCCGAGGCCGGCAACAGCCTCGTCGAGAACGCGAACCTGCTCACCAAGGTCTACTTCCCCCGCGTGATCGTGCCGGGCAGCGCGGTGATCGTGAGCTTGGTCGATTTCCTGATCTCCACCGTCCTCCTCGCCGGTGTGATGGCCTGGTTCCACGTCTGGCCGACGTGGCGCATCGTCGCGATGCCGCTGTTCCTCACGCTGGCCTTCGCCGCGGCGGCGGGCCTCGGGCTATGGTTCGCGGCGCTCAACGCGAAGTACCGCGACTTCCGCTACGCCCTGCCCTTCCTCATCCAGCTCGGTCTCTACGCCTCCCCGGTGCTCTACCTGAGCAGCCTGACGCCGGAGAAGTGGCGGCTCCTCTACGCGATCAACCCGATGGTCGGCGTCATCGACGGGTTCCGTTGGTCGGTCGGGGCTGTGGATTTCCATTGGCCGACCTTCCTCGTCTCGTGCGCCTCGGCCGCGCTGCTGCTTTTCAGCGGCGTTCAGAACTTCCGCCGGATGGAACGCGGGCTCGCCGACCTCCTCTGAACCGCATGTCCGGCTCCGCCATCCAGGTCGAAGGACTTTCCAAGCGCTACTGGCTCGACCAGCGTCCGCGGGAGAGGTACGTCGCGCTGCGCGATGTGCTGGCCGGCGCGGCGAAGGGCTTCGTGCGCCGCCTGTCGGGGCGGGGCGGGTCCGCGACCCGCGACGAGTTCTGGGCGTTGCGCGACCTCAGCTTCGAGATCCCGCGCGGCGAGGCCGTCGCGGTGGTCGGGCGCAACGGCGCCGGCAAATCCACGCTGCTGAAGATCCTCAGCCGCATCGTCGAGCCGACCGCGGGACGCGCCCGGATCCGCGGACGTGTCGCCAGCCTGCTGGAGGTCGGCACCGGTTTCCATCCGGAGCTGACCGGCCGCGAGAACATCTTCCTCAACGGCGCCATCCTCGGCATGCGGCGCGCGGAGATCCGGCGGAAATTCGACGACATCGTGGCCTTCGCCGAGGTCGAGCGCTTCCTCGACACGCCGGTGAAGCGCTATTCGTCCGGCATGTACGTCCGCCTGGCGTTCGCGGTCGCCGCGTTCTTGGAACCGGAGATCCTCGTGGTGGACGAGGTGCTGGCCGTCGGCGACGCCACCTTCCAGAAGAAATGCCTCGGCAAGATGGGCGAGGTCACCGCCGCGGAGGGCCGCACCGTGCTCTTCGTCAGCCACAACATGAGCGCGGTGACCCAGCTCTGCCGGAAGGCGATCTGGCTCAAGGGCGGCAAGCTCCAGGCCGTCGGCGACGCGGCGACCATCGTGCGCGACTACCTCGCGCACGACGCCGAGCAGGTCGCCGAGCGCACCTGGGACTGGCCCTCGGACGGTCCGCGCAAGGCGCCGGGCGACGACCGGGTGCGGCTGCTGGCCGGACGCGTGTTCCAGGACGCCGAGCTCAGCGGCGTCATCGACATCAACCGGCCGATGGAGATCGAGGTGGAGTTCCAGGTGCTCCGGCCGGTCCGCGACCTCATCGCCGGCTGCACCTTCACCAACTCGCTCGGCACCTGCCTGTTCAACCGCTGCGACTGGAAGCCCAACCAGCTCGGGCCCGGACGCTACCGCAAGCGGCTGCGGATCCCGGCGCAGGTCTTCGCCGAGGACCGCGTGTCGGTGCTCATCCAGCTCGTCTTCTACGATCCCGACGTCGGCAGCGTGCTGCAGCCGGACATCCTCCATTTCGAGACGGTGGACAGCGACGCGGAATCCCCGGTGCGCGGCCATTTCAAGGGCGTCTGGCCCGGTGTGCTGCGCCTCGGGCTGCCGTGGGCCGACGCCGAACGGATCCCCGACCCCGCCGTCCCCTGAGAGCGAACCCATGAGCGCCGACAGCCTTCCCAGCAAGATCAAGCGACGGTTGATCCGTCTCGGCGCGCGCCCGGGCCTCGTCGGCGTGCCCGGCCGGTGGCTGGGCCGGCGCCGTGGATGGCGGATGGACTGCGGCGCGCGGGTGATCATCGACAACCCGGCCGAGTACATCCAGAGCCAGATCCTCGCCCACGGCGCCTACGAACCGCTCAGCGCCGCCATCCTGCAATCCGTGCTCGGGCCCGGAAGCCTGTTCCTCGATGTCGGCGGGAACATCGGCAACCACACGCTCGTCGCCGCCAGCACCGGCGCGCGGATCCACGCGTTCGAGCCCGTCCCTCGCCTCGGCGACCGCCTGCTGGCGAACATCCGGCTCAACGGCTGGGAGGGCCGCCTCGAGCTGTTCCGCTGCGCGATCGGCGCCGAGGAAGGCACCGTCACGCTGCACGAGGCCGAGCAGTGGGACGACGGCTCCCACTCGATCCTCGAATGGGACGGCGCCCGCTCGCGGCATTCTTTTCCGGTGCCGTTGACCACGCTCGACCTGCATCTCGCCAAGACCCGGCCCGGCCCCGTCGCGGCGATGAAGGTCGACGTCGAAGGCTACGAGGCCCGGGTGATCGACGGCGCCCGCTCGCTGCTCGACGCCGACGCCCCGCCGTTGTGGCTGCTCGAGACCGGCGACCGCATGGCCAACCAGATCGGCGAATCCGCCCGCTCCGTCCTCGGACGCCTGGCCGACCGCGGATATGAGTTCTGGAGCGTGCCCGAGGTCGGTCACGTCAAGAAGGTCGTCCTAAAGGACATCCCGGGCGACGTCGTGAACTACTGCTGCCTCCATCCCCGCTCCACCGGTCGCGACGCGGTGCTCGGGACCCTCCGCCGCCTCGGCGCGGCCTGAACCATGATCCGCGTCCTCAGCGTCATCGGCACGCGCCCCGAAGGCATCAAGATGGCCCCGGTCGTCCGCGAGCTCGCGCGCCGTCCGGACCGCCTCCATAGCGTCGTCGTCTCCACCGGCCAGCACCGGCAGATGCTCGACCAGGTGCTCGCGCTCTTCGGCCTGCGTCCCGACATCGACCTCGACGTGATGCGGCCCGACCAATCGCTCCCGCAGCTCACCGCCGCGCTCTTCACCGGTCTGGATGCCGTCGTCCGCGAGCAGCGGCCCGACTGGATCCTGGCGCAAGGCGACACGACGTCGGTGATGGTCGCCTCGCTCGTGGCGTTCTACCACCGGGTGAAGTTCGGCCACGTGGAGGCCGGCCTGCGCACCGGCGACATGGGACGCCCCTTCCCCGAGGAGATGAACCGCCGCATCGCCGATCTCGCGGCGACGGCCTACTTCGCCCCGACGACACGTTCCCGCGACGCCCTGCTCGGCGAGAACGTCCCGGCCGACCGCATCCACGTCACCGGCAACACCGTGGTCGACGCCCTGCACCATGTCGCGGCCCTGCCGTACGACATCGCGACCGGCCCGCTCGCCGAGCTCCCGCCCCACCGGCGCCTCGTGCTCGTCACCGCCCACCGGCGCGAGAGCTTCGGCGGACCTTTCCGCGAGCTCTGCCACGCCATCCGCGACCTCGCGGCGACGTTCGCGGCGGAAGGCGTCCACTTCGTCTACCCCGTCCACCTCAACCCGAACGTCCGCGCGCCCGTCGGCGAGATCCTCGCCGGCCTCCCCAACGTCCACCTCGTCGCACCGCTCGACTACGTGACGATGGTCCAGGCGATGCGGCGAGCGGCGCTGATCCTGACGGATTCGGGCGGGATCCAAGAAGAGGCGCCGAGCTTCGGTGTGCCGGTGCTCGTGATGCGCGACACCACCGAGCGCCCCGAAGGCGTCGATGCCGGGGTCGTCCGGCTCGTCGGCACGGACCGCGGCCGCATCATCGCCGAGGCATCGGCGAGCCTGCGCACGGCCGGGACCGCGTCGCCGCGGCCGAACCCCTACGGGGACGGCCACGCATCGGAGCGGATCGTGCAGGTCCTGCTCGACCACGCGCCGGGATGAGCACGCCGCGCGTCTCCATCGTCCTGCCGACGCACAACGGCTCCCGCTACCTTGCCGGCGCCGTCGCCGCCATACGCGCCCAGACCTTCACCGATTGGGAGCTCGTCATCATCGACGATTGCTCGAAGGACTCGACGCCCGGCCTGATCGCCCGGCTCGCGGCCTCCGACCCGCGGATCCGAGCCTTCCGCAACGAGACCAACCAGCGCCTGCCGCGCTCGCTGAACATCGGGTTCGGCCATGCCCGCGGCGAGCTGCTCACCTGGACATCCGACGACAACGAGCACCGGCCCGACGCGCTCGCCGCCTTGACCGGTTTCCTCGACGCGCATCCCGCGACCGACCTCGTCTACGCCGACGCGATGGACATGGACGACGACGGCCGCGACATCGGGCCGTGGCGCGCGCCGGAGCCGCACGAGCTGGCGTGGATCAACAGCGTCAACGCCTGCTTCCTCTACCGTCGCGCCGTCCAGCAGCAGCTCGGCGGCTACGATCCGGCTTGGACGTTGGTGGAGGACTGGGATTTCTGGCTGCGCGCGAGCATCCGCTTCCGCCTCGCGCCGCTCCACCGCGACCTCTACCGCTACCGTCGGCACGCGGCTTCGCTCACCTCCACGCGCGCCGCGGAGATCGCTCGCGCGCGGATCCGCCTGATGGAGACGCGGACGCCCGAGCTGCCTTGGCTCGGCGCGAAAGGCCGGTGCGAGGCGTATCTGAAGATGGCGCGGTCCAGCGCCGAGATCGGCGACCACGAGGCCGAACGACGCTTCCATGCCGAAGCCCGCAAGCACGCTTGGGCCAAGGCGACCGGGACCATCGCGCTCCGGCGCCTCATCGGCCACGAACGCGCCGGAGCGCTCGCCCGGACATTGCGGAGACTCGCCGGCCGTTGACGGAGGCGCCGCGCACCTGCGCCTACGCCGCATCCAGCTCCACCCACACCTTCCCGTCGCGGACGGAGACGGGATGCGTCCGCGCCGGTTTGTCGGGGCGCACGTCGCAAGCACCGGTCGTCACATCGAAGCCCCATCCGTGCAGCGGGCAATGCAGCACGCAGCCGTCCAAGAAGCCCTCTCCCAGCGAGCTGCCGCGGTGCGGGCAGGCGTCGTCGATCGCGTGGAAGCGTCCGTCGACGTTGACCAGCGTCAGGCGGCGGCCGCGGACCTCCACGGTCCGGGCTTGGCCGGGTGCGAGGCTGGCGGCTTCGGCGATATCGTGTCCGTTCGGCATGGCGCGAGTCTCCCGGCAAACCCGGCGCAGGCAACCTCCGGATCCGACGGCGTCCACCCCGACCGATAGACGACCGCGTGACCGCGCGGTCGCCCCACGGTCGATTCTGTCCCGATCATTTCTTGCCTGACAGGTCCCTATGCCCTTAGTTCGCGGCCCGATCTCGGCCGGCCGCCACGCGTCCCACGGCTGGCCGTGCTCCGGGACCACCCCCTACGATGTCCGCCGAGCCCATCGCTCCGCCCGCCGCCCCGAAAGTGAGCGTGGCGATGATCAGCTACAACCACGCCCGCTACGTCGCCCAGGCCGTCGAGAGCGTGCTCGCCCAACGGACGTCGTTCTCCTACGAGATCGTGATCGGGGACGATTGTTCGACCGATGGCACCGGGGAGATATTGGAATCGTTGCAGGCCCGGTTCCCGGACAAGATCCGGCTGATCCGGCATCCGGTGAACCTCGGTCTGCTGGGTAAAAAGAACTTGGTGGCCACCTTCGCGGAATGCCGCGGCGGATATCTCGCCTACCTCGAGGGCGACGATTATTGGGCAGACAGCGGCAAGCTCCAGAGACAGGCCGACCTCTTGGACGCCGAGCCGGGTTTCATCGGCTGTTTCCACGACATCCAGATGCTGAAGGCCGGACGAGGTCCGGAGCCGTACGACATGAAGTATCCCCCCGCTGTCACGACGGTCGGGTTGACGGACATGCTGGCCCATGGGTTCCCCCATCTGATGACGATGATGTACCGCCGGACGCTGCTGGCCGCTTTCCCCGATTGGTTCTACGACGTCTGCATGGGCGACTGGAGCCTTTTCTCGTTGCTGGTGAGGCAAGGGCCGATGGCCTACATCCGGGACATGCCGGCCGGCGTCTACCGGATCCATGGTTCGAGCTATTGGCTCGGCAAACCCTTCGTCGAGCGCACCTTGGAGGAGATCCGGGCGTACACGATCTTCCTCGGCAGTTTCCCGGTGGAGCACCACCCGACGCTCCGGCGGCTGATCAATCGCCATCAGTTCTGGTTCATCGACGCCCATCTCGGCAACGGGGACCGGAGGGCCGCGAGACGTGCTTGGATGGACGCCCTGCGGGGCTGGCCGCGGCACCGTGGAGTGCCCCTGAGGAAGGTCCTGCACTACGGATTGACACTCTACGCACCGGTGGCGCTGACCGCCGCACGACGTCTGAGAAATCTACAACACGGCGGACCGAGAACCCCATGACACTTTCCAGACACGTCAGAAGATTCGCCCGCGAGGCCCTCAAACGGGCGGGCTACGACATCGTGCGGACCGACGAGAACCTCGCCCCCGCGTCCCGACGCGTGCGACTGCTACGGGAGCACGGGGTCGATCTCGTGTTGGATGTCGGTGCCAACATCGGCCAATACGGCTGGGAACTCCGGAATCACGGCTATGCCGGCAGGATCGTCTCGTTCGAGCCGTTGTCCGGCCCGTTTCGGGAATTGGCCGGACTTTCGGCGCAAAGGCCTCCTTGGACCGCCGTGAACATCGGCCTCGGCGACCGGTCGGGAACGGCGACCATCCATGTCGCCGGGAACTCGGAGTGCAGTTCACTGTTGCCGTTGTCGGCGCGGCAGACCGAGGCCGACGCATCGGTCCGGTACGTGGCCGAAGAAGTGGTCCGGATGTCCACGCTCCGCGAGGTCTGGGACGACCACTGCGGTCCAGGCGACCGGGCCTATGTGAAGATCGATGCCCAGGGCTTCGAACGGCATATCATCCGCGGTGCCGGCCCCGTCCTGCACCGTGCCGTGGGGATCCAATTGGAGCTGTCGTTCACCCCGCTCTACGAAGGCGAGACCCCTTTCCGGGAGATGGTCGACGAGATGCGGTCGCTCGGGTTCTTGCTCCGCACCGTCGAGCCGATGTACGTGGATCCGACGACCGGGGAACTGCTCCAGCTCGACGCGGTCTTCTTCCGACGGCGCAGTTGAGAGACGGCGGGACCCACCGAGGTCCACAGGCTCACGACACGCGGGTCAGGCCGGGCGTCCACCGCTCCGCGATGTCGTCGAAGTCCACGATCTTGGCCAGGTAGCCGAAACGCTCCCGCGGCTTTCCCCCGATGCGGGCAAGAATTTCCCGTAGACGGATGACGCTCCGGCTCGAGCGGACTTCGCCTGCCTCTTCCAACAGTCTCGTGCAGGGAACGGTCGACTTCGATCCTTGGACCGACGTGTAGGTCGCGGCGTGCTGGCGGTAGACGCCGAGCGGGAGCCGGACCATGTGCAAGTCGGCGTGCTTCCAGAAGCGCGACCAGAGCTCGAAATCGCCATACTGGAGCCGCTCCTGCAAGAAATACCCACCGGCCTTGTCCCATAACGACCTGCGCCAAAAGACGCTTTCTTGGGGGATCCATTGCCCGTTCCACGCCGGATGACCGCCGAGATAACGCCCGGAGAAGAACAGCTGACGGTTGAACCCTGCGGGCGCGACGGTCCTCACGGGAGATCCCGCCCCGAAGCCGAGCAGGCTCCGGCCGCAGATCCAATCCACCCCCGGGCAATCACGAAAGATCGAGCCCACCGTCGCCAAGGTGTGCGGCAGATAGAGGTCGTCCGAGTTGAGCCACGCCATGATGTCGCCCGTGCTCCGACTGAGCCCGTCATGGAGCACGGCCCCGAAGCCGCGGTTCGGTCTGGCCACGACCTGCGCGAACCGATGGCGATGGCGCTCCACGATGGCGGCGCTGCCATCGGTGCTGCCGTCCTCCATCAAGATGTATTCAAGGTCCGGATACCCTTGGGCCAGCACCGTCAACAACGTCTCCTCGAGATACCGGGCCTGGTTGTAGCTGGGGGTGACGATGCTGATCTTCGGGAGCCCGGACGGCGGCAGCGGCGCCGCGGCAGGGCCGGCAGCCCACGGCCAGACCGCGCGGTGAGGTTCGGACGTCGACATGGCCGCGGAAGGTAGGGAGCCTGCTCGGCCGTCGGCGAGCGTTTTCCAGTTGGAACCAAGGCGCCCCGGACCGCCTTGGCCGACGTCCTCCCACACCCGGGCCCCGCTCCGCCGATCCGCCGACAGAAGCCACGGACGAAAAGATCTCCCGATCGGCCGCGCATCGGTACGTAGGGGGCGGCCCTCCAAGAGAGACGAAGCTCAACCCGCCTTCCCGCATCGCCTATTTCGCCGGCGGCGAGGCGGGCTTCGGCGGGAGCAGCGCGAGGAGGTCCTGCTGCCTGAGGTACCACTCGCGGAGGGGACGCGAGAGCATCGAGTCCTTGAACTCCTTGAAGTTCGCGATGTTCAGCGAGCCATCGACCTCGTCCTTGAGCTGCTTGTTGAGATCACCTTTGGCGTCGACGGACCAGCCACGGAAGGATCCGGTCTTGTCGTTCAGCATCTTGGCGGCGGCCAGGCGCGTGTCGTGGTCGTACCTGAAGTCCACGACCTCCACGATGCTCTTGTCGACCTTGCCCTTCAGGCGCTTCGTGTCGTCCTTCGCGGTCAGGACCAGCTTCGCCATGTCGACGATCCGCTGCTCGAGCTTGGCCGTGGAGTCGCCGTCTTCGAGCGTGTCGTTCGCGGCGGGACCGAGGTCGCGACCGGCGTTCTCCAACCGTCGGGCGACCTGCTTGACCAGCTCGGTCTCGAATTCGGCGAAGAACCGTTCACCGCGCTTCAGGACGACTTCCCTCTCGGCGGACGTGAAGGAATATCGCTTCTCATCGAGGCCGACGAAGTTCGTGTAGGCGGGCGCGTCGAGCAGCTTCTTGAGGCGCGCCTGGAGATCGGCGGCGGCGACCTTGCCGGCGGCGGCGACGCCTTTGGGCTCGTCCTTGAGCTCCAGCTTCCAGTCGAAGGGCAGGAAGCTGAAGAGCGCGCGGTCCACGCCGCCGAGCTTCTCGAGCTGGGCGTTGAGATCCTTCCAATGGGCCTTGGCGCGGTCCTTCTCGTTCAGCTCGCCGATGAACTCGAACTGGTTCTCCACCCGGAGCGACCGGGTGCCGGTGCGGAACCACGAGAGCATGTCGGTGAAGAGCGTCGCGACCTGCTCGGCGTTGCGGGCGGGGTGGAGATTGACCTCCGCGACGGGCGTGCCGTCGCGAGGGTCGCGCGGGGCCTTCGCGGCGATGAACGTCTCGACCAGCGAATTGGGCAGGAGGCGGATCTCGTCGCCCAGCCGGGCGTAGGCGCCGACCACGGGCTCGACGCCCTCGTCGAAACGCTGGAGATCCCCGTAGGTGGCGACCAGTTCGTCGGAACCGAAGAGCATCTTCTGGTCACGCGGCTCGGTCGCGCCGAGATAGCCCCAGCGGATGGCCGCGCGGTCGTGGGGCAGGGCCTCCGTCTGCGTGCGGATGAACCAGCCGACCTGCACGGCGGAGCGGAAGACGGTGTACTCCATGATGGAGGACGACGCGTAGCGGTTGGTGTAGGCGGAGAGCGTGTTCGTGCCGGTGATGTAGGCCTTGAACCAGTCGTCGATGTCCTGCCGCCCCATGGTGGCGGCGAGGCTGCCGGCGAAGTTGTGCCGCAGGCCGAGCACGTGGCCGACCTCATGGGCGACGACCTCGCGCACGTAGTCCTGCGATGCGCGCAGCGTGGCCTCGTCGGTCAACGTCTCGTTGGCCAGGAGGTCCTCGAGACCTTGCGCGTATTGTTGGGCGAACTCGGCGGTGCCGATGTGGCAGAGGCCGTTGGCGGTCATCCACGGGAAGCCTTGCGCCGCCTCTCCGCCGGTCTGGGCGACGGCGCCTTTCTTGTCGGCGACGATGTCGCGCATCGAGCGGAGCAGCGCGCGGGCGCGGGCGCGTCCGCTGAGCGCGAAGACGCTGGTCATGTACGCCTGCCCGTGCTGCGACTGGCCGTTGCGCGGGTCGACGAGGATGTCGGCGTAGGCGAAGCCCGCGTTGTCCCACGGCACCCATTGCACGATGTTGTAGCGCGAATCGGGCGCGGTGACGCCGGCGGGCGCCTTCTCGGCGCGGACGATGTTGGTCCCGAACGCGCGGTTCCAGTAGAGGATGCCGTCCTTCACCGCCTGCACGTAGGGCTCGGGCGTGTTGGCGCTGTAGTGGAAGACGATCGGCTTCGTCATGTCGAAGCGCGCCATCAAGGGCGACGGGCGCCCGGTCGTCTCCTCGAGCCGGGCCTGGGTCTCGAAGAAGCGGGCATAGCGGAGGTCGGACCCGGTGGCCTCGCGGCCCTGGTAGCCGCCGGCGAAGTACGGCGTGAAGAAGTAGCGCACCTCGAACTGCTGCTCGACGTTCGCCGCCGCCTGCCGGTCGCGGACCTGCACGCTCTGGCGGATGACGATCTGGTCGTCCGCCTTCTCCGCCAGGAACACCCGGGATTGCGGGATCTCCAGCGACTCATCGCGCGCCGCGGAGTTGAAGGCGCGGCCGCCGCCGTACCAGATCTCGGTGTAGAGCCGGCGCATGCCGCGGTTGAAGTCGATCACCACGCGCTGCGCGTCCTGCTCCACGATCGGGAAGGTGGTCAACAGCCGCCGCGCGGGCAGATCGCGGGTGACGACCAGTCCGTCGGTCGATTCATAGAGGTCCACCCCGTCGTGGTACGCCTCGAACTTCACGATCTTGCCGGAGAGCCCGGTCGACGTGGCGGCCAGCGCCTGCGGGATGCGCGACGCGGACA
The DNA here is from genome assembly GCA_031384285.1 of Verrucomicrobiota bacterium. Lineage (GTDB taxonomy): Bacteria > Verrucomicrobiota > Verrucomicrobiia > Limisphaerales > UBA9464 > CAIVQB01. The sequence goes on along the minus strand of JANNAJ010000100.1, from coordinate 8,515 downwards.
TCAGGTGCTCCTTGCCCAAGGCGGAGCGCGGGATGACCAGCGTGTTGTTCGTGCCGATTGAGATCTCCAGCGCCGGGCGCTTGGCGGCCTGCGCCCGCGCCGCCGGAGCGGCGAGCGAAAGGAGGAGGGCCGAGGCGAGGAGCAGGGCGGTCGTGCGCGAGACGGCTCGGCCGGCCAAGGAGCGGGGTGCGGTCATGGGATGCATTCGGTCGCGCGCCAATCAAGCCGGCCCCGGTGCTTCTGGCAACGCCCGACGTCGACGGAGAGCTCCGCCTCCTCGACCGCGCTTCACGGGACCACCGGCTGCACCCAGGCGGCCTCGGTCTCGCCTTTCACATACGGGTTCGTCTTCATCTGCGACGACGTGACCTTGGCGCGGACGTAGAGCTCGTCGCCCTTCATCTCGTAGATCGCCACCGGACCGTCCACCTCCGCGAACACCTCGCCGATGCCGGCATCGTAGCGCTCGGTGGCGCGGATCTTCTCGCCGACCGCGTTGCGCACGGGCTCGCTCGCGGTCTTGAAACCTCGGCGCGTGCCGATGAACTGCGTGCGGTAGGTGACGCCCGGGCTCGCTGCGATCCGGATGGTCACGCGGCGGCCGTCGCGGCGCTGGTCCTCCAGCTCGACGCCGGAAGTGGCGTAGAAATCTCCGCGCTCCAGCGACGCGACGAGCGATTCCGCGGAAAGCGTCCGGGCGCGGACCCTCAGCCAACCGCGGCCGGGATTGCTGAGGGCACCGCCCTCGGCGTGGTAGTTGTGCGAATCGTCCACCGCGAAGCCGAACATCGGAGGCAGGCCGAGCACGCCCAGCCGCCAGGTCAGCACGATGTCCCAGACGCGCTCCATGCCGGCACGGGTGGCGTCGCCCTCGTTGTGGACCGACGGATGCCCGTTGTAGACCTCGAAGAAGCGTTCGCCGACCACGCGCATGAGGTCCTCGGCGGTGATGCCCCAGCCGAAGTTCGGATGGTTGATGTGGGGGAACATCGGCTGCCCGGTGCGACCGCGCTGCTTGAGCACGGCATCCACCGTGCCCTGCATCACATCGAGCACGTTGCTGCCGCCGCGGCCCGGGACGAGCTCGCGGAGGTTGGTGGCGTTGATGTGGACGGGAAAGGCGAGATGGCCGCTGGTGATCTCCTCGGACGGCACCATGAGGAAGCGCCCGGGCTCGTCGAACAGCGGGACGAACTCGGAGTACGGCTGGAGGCGGACCTGGTTCGTGCCGAGCCAGGTCCGTTCCTCGACGCGGTCCGGACCGAACTTGGCGCGGTACTTCGACAAAGCCGCGCCGCCGCCCTTGTTGGTCGTGACCGTGAGCCACCGCTGGCCTTGTTGCTGGAGGTTGTGGTCGGAGAGCCCGAGGAAGTGGTAGCCGTGGTCTTTGTACCACGCGGCGACCATCTCCGGATAATCATCGCCGTCGCTCCACAACGTATGGGTGTGGAGGTTGCCCTTCCACCAGCGCGTCCCTTGCGCGGCCGACCACACGGCGCCGCGCGGCAGGCTGCCGGTGACTTGGGCGAGACGGCCGAAGAACGCGCGCTTCCGGTCGCTGCCGATGGACCAATCGACGGGGACGCTCTGGAACCCTTCCGCGAAGCCTTCGCCTTTCATCCGGTAGTCGAAATAACCCCAGCCCGCGCGCTCGGTGAGGGCGGCGGTGAAGTGGTCGAGCGGCTGGTCGGATCCAAAGTGGTCGTCCTCGTTGAACAGCACCGGCTTCGCTTTGTAGCCGGGAAGCGCCCGGGTCCGGCGGACCATATCGGCGATCTTCCGCGGGTCGTCGACGCCGTTGCCATGGAGCAGCAGAAAATCCGCGTTCTTCACCACGTTCGTCGTCGGAAGCGTCCCGCCGCTGAAGCTCGTGCCGGCGAGGAGGTGCCGTCCGCCGGACTTCGCCTTCTGCACGCGGGCGATGAGCTCGTGGACGCTATCCGGCCGCAGCACCGCATGGTCGTAGCGGACGTCGCATTCGTTATCGATCTCGATGAGGACGTGGCGATAGGCCTTCTCGGCGAGCCACGCGGTCGTGTTGTCCACGGCGGCGAGCACGGCGGCCTCGTCGGCCAAGCGTTCGTCCTGGCCGAAGTAGAACAGCCCGAGGATCACCACCATCCCGAGATCATCCGCGCGGTCGAGGATGCGTCCCAGCCGCCCCAGATAGGCCGGATCGAGCGAACCGTCGGCGGCGAAGGCGGTATTGTGCCACGGTTGGTCCTTCGAGTAGCCCTCGGGCGAACCGCCCTGGAGGTTGAGCGTGAAGGCGAGCAGGCCGTGGCTCTTCCAGGACGGCATCGCGGCGATGAACTCCGTCGTGTTGCGGTCGGCGTCCCACTTGCCGGTGTCCGGATATGCCCATCGCCCGGCGGTCGCGGGATTCCGGTCGTCAAAGATCCCTTGGACCAGGCGTGCGTTCATCAGCAGGCCCTGGACTTTGTGCCCCTGCCAGAACTGGCCCGCGTAGGTCGGCGTGCCGTTGATGAGGAATTCCTCCCCGGAGATCGACACGACGGTCTGTCCAGCGCGCGCCACGAGCAAGAGGCCGGCCGCGAACGACAGGAGGAGGCGGAGGAACGGGATCACCCGGCGAAGATACCCGCGCCGCCGGGAGCGTCACGGCACAACCGGCCGGTATTTTGGCTTCCACGGGACACGCTCCGGGCGCACGTTCCCACTATTCCCCTGAACCGGTCTCCCATGAAGCCGACCTCGCTCCGTGCCACGATCCTGCGCTTGGAACAACGGGCCTTCACGCTCATCGAGTTGCTCGTGGTCATCGCCATCATCGCCATCCTGGCAGGGATGCTCCTGCCCTCGCTCGGCCGCGCGAAGATGAAGGCGAAGTCGATGACGTGCCTGAACAACCTGCACCAGATGGGCCTCTCGCTCGTCTTCTACGCGGGCGACAACCGCGGCCAATTCCCCGAGCGCCGCAGCGACAAGCGGTGGCCGACCCAGCTTCGTCCCGGCTTCCGCGTGCTCTCGACGCTCCAGTGCAGCGAGGACCGGCGGCGGCCCACCGCGGCACAGGCCGCGACGGCCGAGAAAGACCCGGATTCCGCGATGATCAGCTACATCTTCAACGGGTGGAACGACTACTTCCGCGAATCGCTGAAGATCTCGGATGTGGGCGCGATGCTGGGAAAATCGATCCCTGAGAGCGCGATCCCGTCGCCGACGCTCACGATCGTCTTCGGCGAGAAGCTGACCAATTCGGACAACTTCTACATGGATTTCCTGGAGAACGGCGGCAACGAGGTGACGGAACTGGTCCGCAACCGCCACATGAGCAGCGGGCCGAAGGCCAAGGACGGCGCCTCGAACTACACCTTCGCCGACGGCCATGCGGAGTCCATCCGCTACCGCGGCGTGCTCTATCCGCTCAACCTCTGGGCGGTGACCGACCTCTTCCGCACGAACCGGGCGATGTCCAACTGACCGGGCGACCGACGGGACGGTCAGGACGGCGCATCCGTGCGCCAGGAACTTCGGCGGCACGCTCCGGCCTTCCCTGCGGCTCGCGCGGCGTGCCGAGGAAGGCGTGCTGCCGCGGTGCGCGACCGGGCAGCGCCTGCGTTGTTGGACCCGGCGCCGGTCCGGGGCATGCTCCGCTCGATGCATGCGCCGACTTCGCCGGTCCCTCCCGTGGACCTCGAGAGCTACGTGCCCGCGGCCATCACACTGGTGCGGCGTTCGAGCGGCTGGCCGGGGATGTTCCTCCAGGAGCGCCGCGGTGATTCAGGCGCGGTCAACTATCCGGCCGGCATCCGCCATCACGTCGTCCATCTCTGGCTCAAGCCGCTGGCCGGCGAGATCATCGCCGCCGGCGGCACCCACGCGATCCGCTACGCCGCCGGCGAGGCGAGGTTCACGCCCGCGCCCGTTGCCTCAAAAGTAGATGACACCGGAGAGGATCCGTGGTGGAGGGTCGTTGACCGTCATGGCCAACACGCTGCTCTTCCGACCGGAAGGACCGCGCGTCGCGGTGGTCGGTCCGTCGGACGAGATCGAGCTGCGCGGGGTCGGGCTCGGACGCGACCTGGGCGCGCGCGTGGAGATCCTGAGCGGTGTGACGCCGGCGGACCGCCTCGTGCTGAACCCGTCCGATTCGATCACGGCCGGTTCGCACGTCCGCGTCGCCGCCGCGCCGCCGATCGCCCCGGCCCGCTGAGCCGGTGCCGGAGCACGAGGCCCCGGCCATCCAGCGGGGCAGATCCGGAAGCCGGCGCAGATCGCCGACGACGACAGGCCCGTCCAACCACCGGGACCGGCGACTTCGCGACGTCACGATCGGCTCATCATTTTCATCCCGATGATGAACATCGGTCATCGAAAGCCGTTGCCTCGGACGCGCTGGCTTTGGCAGCGTCCGCCGCGTTCCACGCAGTCAAGACACCCCGCGGATGAAGAAAATCGAAGCCATCATCAAGCCTTTCAAGATCGAGGACGTGAAAGACGCCCTCCGCGAACTCGGGATCCAAGGCATGACCTTGGCCGAGGTGAAAGGCTTCGGCCGGCAGAAGGGCCACACCGAGATCTATCGCGGCTCCGAGTACACGGTCGATTTCCTGCCCAAGGTGAAACTGGAGATCGTCGTGCCCGACGAACGGGTCGCCGAAGTCGTCGCGGCCATCGTCAAAGGGGCGCGGACCGGCAAGATCGGCGACGGCAAGATCTTCGTCTCCGCCGTCGAGGAAGTCATCCGTATCCGCACCGAAGAACGCGGCGACGCCGCGGTCTGACCCCGCCTTTCCCAACATGCGATCCCTGCTCCGTCTCCTGCTGGGTTGGTCCGCTGCTTCGATGATGACGGCGAGCGCCCTGTTCGCCGCCGACCCGACCGTCGAACAGCGCCTCGCCGACCTCGAGTCCTACGTCAAGAACAGCGGCCCCGGCCTGACCGCCCTCAAAGGCGTCCCCGGCCCCGGCCACAACGCCTGGCTCATGGTCAGCGCCGGCATGGTGCTGTTCATGACCTTGCCGGGGCTCGCGCTCTTCTACGGCGGATTGGTGCGGCGCAAGAACGTGCTCTCCGTGCTCGCGCAATGCCTCGGCCTCGCAGGACTGGTCACGGTGCTGTGGTGGCTGTGCGGCTATTCGCTGTCGTTCGCCAAGGGGTCGCCGTTCCTGGGCGGGCTGGGCTGGAGCTTCCTCCACGGAGTCACCGCCGAGCCGAACCCGGATTACGGTCCGTGGGTGTCGCACAACATCTACGCGATGTACCAATTGATGTTCGCCATCATCACACCGGCGCTGATCGTCGGCGCAATCGCGGAACGCATGCGGTTCAAGGCGCTGATGGTCTTCTGCGTCGCGTGGATGTTCATCGTCTACTTCCCCACCGTTCACATGCTCTGGGGCTCCGACGGCTGGATGAACGGCCTGGGCAACCCTGACGCCAAGGTCAAGGCGATCGATTTCGCGGGCGGCATCGTGGTGCACATGACGTCGGGATGGAGCGCTCTCGTGCTCTGCCTCCTGCTCGGGCCGCGCAAGGGTTTCGGCCGCGAGCCCTTCGTGCCGCACAGCATGGTGCTCTGCCTCGTGGGCACCGGGATGCTCTGGTTCGGCTGGTACGGGTTCAACGCCGGCAGCGCGCTCGCGGCGGACGCCATCGCGTCCAACGCTTTCGTCGCCACGACGCTCAGCGCGGGCGTCGGCCTGTGCGTCTGGGCGTTCCTCGAACAGGTCGTGCGCGGCAAACCGAGCATCCTCGGCATGTGCTCGGGCGCGGTCGCCGGCCTGGCGACGATCACGCCGGCCAGCGGCTTCGTGACCGCGGACGGCGCGGTCGCCATCGGCCTGGGCGCCGGCATCGCCACCTTCTACGCCTGCGGCAAGCTCAAGAGCTGGCTCAAGTACGACGATTCGCTCGACACCTTCGGCGTCCATGCGGTCGGCGGCACATTGGGCACCTTGCTCGCCGGCTTTCTCGCGTCGCCGGTGGCCAACCCGAACCTCGCCGGCGACCGGCTCAAGGGCATCGTGGGACACACGCTCTGGCTCGAGCAGATCAAGGCCGGCGGCCTCGTGCTGGTGCTTTCCGTCGGCGCGACGGTGGTGCTCTACCGGGTCATCGACCGCACCATCGGATGCCGTGTCGCCGAGGAGGTCGAGAACCAGGGCCTCGATCTCGCGGAACACGGCGAAGAAGGCTACACGCACTGACCGGGGCGGTCCCGGTCCGGATCCGGTGTCCGGCGCGACGGGTTCATTTCCCCACCGCCTGCACGGGCAACGAAGCCGGCGTCATGAAGACCTCCAACACCGGAGGGATGGCCTTCCGCACTTGCGACAAAGCGACACGTTCGACCTTGGCGCCGGCGATCGTCGGAATCTTCCACCTCGCCGCCGTCCAAGCCCGCACAAGCCGGGTCTGGCGGAAGGCGAGGGTCGCCGCGGTGCCGTCCTCGCCTTCGTAGGCGACCCGCACCGGCAGCGGCTCGCCGTCGCGGAGCCAGAGAGTGAGCGTGAACGCCGGGACCTGGAGCGCGGCCTTCGCCTGCGCCAGCGGTCGGGCCCGGACGACCCGGCATCGCACGCCTTCGACCCTCTGGTCCGGCAAGCCGTCGACCTGGCAGACGTAGGGCAGCAGCGCGAGTTGCTGGGCGGACCACGGGAGCTGGATCGGCGCAAGACGGACGATCCCGGCATCCGCGCGGCTGGCGTTGTGTTTGACGCCGGGGGCCCCGAGCAGCGCAGGACCTTTGCCCGGCCGACAGGACCAGATCTCTTGCCCGTCACGCCCTGCCCAGACGGCGTCCTTCCCGAGCTTCGCCGCCAATTGCAGCCGGTCCGGCGCCTGGAACGCCACCGAGACGGGACGACCGACCAAGCCCGCGTCCAACCCGCGGGCGGAAACGACATCCACCACCGTCATGAGGGTCCGCGGCGGACCGGCCTTCACCTCGAACAACTCCGCGACCTGGGACAGCACGTCGGCGAAGACCTGGCGGGCCGGGTCCTCCGCCAAGCACCGGTGGACGGGCGCCCACGAGAGCACGGAGGCGAGCAGGATGCGGGGAAGTAGCTTCATGGGGCCGGAGGCGGGACAGCTTAGAGCACGGGGCGCCGTCGGGATTCAAGCAGACTGCCGAAACACCCTTGGGAAAGGGCCTTCCTTCGGCCGGCCGCATCGCGGAAAAAACCCGTTCCAAACTTCCCGCGGCTTCCTTACGTTGCCCGCTCGTCCGGCCTCGTGCCGGGATGAACCTAGAATCTGAAAACGCTATGCCACTGACCCACACCAACGATCTGTTCGCGAAAGCGCTCAAAGGCAAGTACGCCCTTGGCGCCTTCAACGTGAACAACATGGAGCTGCTCCAGGCCATCATCGAGGCCTGCGAGGAGGAGAAGGCGCCCGTGATGCTCCAGATCTCCAAAGGAGCCCGCGACTACGCGAACCCGGTGTATTTGAAGAAGCTCATCGAAGCCGCAGTCAGCCTCAGCACTATCCCCATCGCCGTCCATTTGGACCACGGCGACAGCTTCGAGCTCTGCAAGCAGTGCATCGACGAGGGATTTACCAGTGTGATGATCGATGCATCGCACGATCCGTTCGAGAAGAACGTCGAGATCTGCCGCCAGGTCGTCGACTACGCCCACAAGCACAACTGCGTGGTCGAAGGCGAGTTGGGCATGCTCGTCGGCGCCCAACACGACGACGGGGAAGAAGGGGGCAGCTACTCGAAGGGCGGCGCCTACACCCATCCGGACGAAGCCGTGCAGTTTGTGAAGCAGTCCGGTGTCGACTCCTTGGCCATCGCGATCGGCAACAGCCACGGCGCCTACAAGTTCAAGGGCGAGCAGCACTTGGACTTGGAACGGCTCAAGGCGATCAAGAAGGCGCTTTTGGATGCGGGAATGGGAGACTACCCGCTCGTTCTCCACGGAGCCTCCTCGGTTCCGAAGGATCTGGCCCAGAAGATCAACAAGTTCGGCGGCGACCTCGGCGAAGAAACCGCCGGCGTGCCCGAAGCGGACATCGAGATCGCCCGTCGTGTCGGTTGCACCAAGGTGAACATCGACACCGACCTTCGCTTGGCGATGACCGCCGCGATCCGCGAGGTCCTTTACACCAAACCCAAGGAGTTCGATCCGCGCAAATACCTGGGAGTCGCCAGGAAGGCGACCAAGGAACTGGTCCGCCACAAGATCAAGAACGTCCTCTGCAGCGCAGGCCACGCCTTCGACTGATCGAACAGCATCCGTAGATTTCCAAGAATGGGCGGCCGGCGACGGCCGCCCTTTTTCTTTGGAGCCTTCCCGGAGCTTCGAATGGCGACCGAGGGAATGACGAAAGAGTGCCGTGTTTCCCCGTGGAAAGGCGGGCTCCGCTCAGACAAAAAATCCCTGAAGCATTGCCGCTTCAGGGATTTGCTTTGAAATGTGGTGGTAGGTTCTGGATTCGAACCAGAGAAGGCGTTAGCCGGCAGATTTACAGTCTGCCCTCGTTGGCCACTTGAGTAACCTACCAACCGGCTAAACCGGGCGGGAAATAAACCCCGCC